>JBEKKG010000025.1:0-18784 GCA_050010835.1 Planctomycetota bacterium | reverse complement strand
TGCAGCAGGATTTCCTCAGCCTTCTCCACCGTCAACTGTTGGGGCACCTGCACGGGAGGAACATCAGTAGGACCGGCATCCTGCCGGTCTGACAGGCTGGAAGCCTGTCCTACAGCGGCGCTCTCGGCAGCGGGCAACGAGAATGCCGCCCTGCAACTGAGACACAATAGAAACAGAACCGCAGAAATGCGAGCCATTCCCCCCCCGATCTGTAGGACAGCCTTTCCAGGCTGTCCGGACAGGCTGGAAAGCCTGTCCTACCTCAGGCCTGCAGCGGCTCCGCGCCTGGAACTGTCAATTGCACTTCTTCCGTCGCCCGCTTCGCAGGCAGGAAACTGATCAGCACGGGAACGACCAGCATCACCAGCACCGGCGTCAGCAACATGCCGCCCACGATTACCAGCGCCAACGGCCGTTGCGTTTCCGAGCCGATCCCGGTGGACAATGCCGCCGGCAGCAAACCCAGGCAGGCCGACATGCAGGTCATCAGCACTGGTCTTACACGCAAGTCTCTGGCCTTCATTATTGACTCGTAGCGTGTGCAACCGAGGCCAATTTGATGATGATAATTTGTCATTACCAGAATGCCATCCATGACAGCCACACCCATCAGCGATATAAAGCCCACAGCGGCCGAGACGCTAAATGGGGTTCCCGTCCCGAACAAGGCCAACACCCCTCCCACCCACGAGAATGGAATGCTGGACAGGACGATTAGAACTTCCAGAATGAAACCGAACGCGCTGTATAACAGGAAGATAATCAACAGTATGGCGACGGGGACGATAATCTTGAGCCGCTCAACGGCCTCCTGCAATTCGCCAAATTCACCCATCCAGTTCAGGTAGTAGCCCGAGGGTAGCTTGACCGCCTTGGCGACTTTGGCCTGCGCCTCTGCCACCGCGCCGCCCAAATCGCGGCCGCGTACGCTGAACTTGATAGGAATATAGCGCGCGTTCTCTTCCCGATACACATAGCATGCTCCTACCTCTTCACGAATATCGCAGAGTTCCTTGAGCGGGACCAAAGCTCCCGCATTGGTTGGCACGAGAATCTCCCGGATGGCGGCGATATTCTCGCGGTATTTCGGGAGCAACCGGACCGAGAGCGGAAAATGCCGCTCGCCTTCGACCACATCGTAATTGGCGGATTGCCCCGCGATGGCGGCCTGCACGATGGCATTCACGTCTCCAGTCGCCAGGCCGTGCCGGGCACAGCGGTCCCGGTCCACTTTAATCTCCAGATTGGGCTGCCCCAGTTCCCGGAAGACACCAACGTCTTCAATGCCCCTGACGGTCTCCAACTGGGCTCTTACTTCATCAGCTTTGGCCTCCAAGACGTGCAGGTCGTTGCCATAAATCTTGACCGTGTTCTGGCCTTTCACACCGGAGCTGTACTCCTCGACGTTGTCCTGAATGTATTGGGAGAAATTGAAGACGACGCCGGGGAACTCCTGCTCAAGCTGGCCCTTCATGTTCGCGATTAGAGTTTCCTTGGTCGTTCCTTTGGGCCAATCTTCCCGCGGCTTGAGCGGTGCAAAGAACTCCAAATTGAACGCGCCCGTGACGTCGGTCCCGTCGTCCGGGCGGCCGTGCTGGGTGATGACCGTCTCAACTTCCGGGTAGCTTTTGATAATCTTCCGCATCTTTGCGTTCAGGGGCTCGCCCGCCGCGAGTGAGGCAGTTACGTCGAGATTCGCGCGAATCCATAGATTGCCTTCATCCAGGTGCGGCAGGAACTCCATTCCCAAGCGTGGCAGCCAGAACACGGTCAGAACAAGCAACCCAGCCACGCCGCTGAGGGTCAAGGCCCTGAACCTGATGGCCGGAGCCATCAACTTCTGAGCCAGCGGCCGAATCAGACGCATGATCAACGAATCTCTTTCATTCACGCTTTCCGGCAGAATCAAAGCACTCAAGGCGGGAGTAACGGTAAAGGTGGCGAAGAGCGCGCCGCAGAGCGCGTAGCCGTAAGTCTTGGCCATGGGCGCGAAGAGCTGCCCTTCCACGCCTTGCATGGTGAACAACGGCAGGAACGCGGCTACGGTGACACAGGTCGAGAAGAAAATGGATTTGGTCACTTCGGAGCCGGAGGTCAGGATCGTTTGCAGCCGGCTTTCGGCCGGCAGGCCGGTGCGCAGCAATTTGTGCCTGTCCGCCAAGCGGCGGAATATGTTTTCGACCATGATCACCGTGGCATCCACAATTATGCCAAAGTCAATCGAGCCGAGAGAAAGCAGGTTGGCGGAATCACCGCGCAAATAGATCAGCATGATGCTCGCAAACAATGCGATAGGAACGGTCGCGGAAACAACGATGGCGGTGCGCAGATTACCGAGGAATATCCACTGTATGAAGAAGACCAGGATGATGCCGAGCACCAGGTTGTGCAACACCGTATGCGTCGTGACGTTTATCAGCTCGCGGCGGTTGTAAGTCGGCACGATCCGGATTCCGTGGGCCAATTCGCCCGAGCTGTTCATCTTCTCGACGGCTTTTTCGATGTTGCCGAGGACCTCCAGGGTCTTCTCTCCACGGCGCATGAGCACGGTGCCGTTGACAACGTCGGGGTTGTCGTCTCGTCCGGCGATGCCCAACCGCGGCAGATAGCCGATTTTCGATTGGGCCACATCCTTGATGAAAATGGGGATGTTGTTGACAGAAGTGATGACGGTATTGTCAATATCAGCCACCGATTCAATAAGGCCCATGCCCTTGACATTGGCTTGTTGCTCGCCGATGTCGAGCGTGCGGCCGCCGGCATTGATGTTAGCGTTCGAAAGCACTTGCAGCACTTGCGAAAGGGCGATGTGGTAGGCTATCAGTTTCTCCAGATCAACTTCAACCTCGTACTGTTTGGAGAGCCCGCCCCAACTGGTCACGCCAATGACGCCCGGCACCTGGAGCCAGCGTTTTTGACAAACCCAGTCCTCCACTTCTTTAAGCTCGGTGAGGCTGACGCCGGGCGGACCGACCAACTGATACCGGAATATTTCGCCCAGGACGCTGTCCGGCGACAGGCTGGGCACGGCCCCGGGCGTGAGCGGACCCAATTGAGCAATGCGGTTCAAGACCTGCTGCTCGGCGGCATAATAAGTCGTTTCGTAATCGAATTGCAGCTTGACGTCTGAAAGGCCGTAGATCGAAATGGAACGAATGTGTTTGAGGTGCGGCATGCCGGCCATTCCGGTTTCAACGGGAATGGTAATGCGGCGCTCGATTTCCTCGGCCGAGAGCCCGTCGAGCTGGGTGATCACCTCCACCATGGGGGCGGTGGGATCGGGATAGGCTTCAATGTTCAACAACTTGAACGCCGCGAATCCCGCGATGAAAAACAGCGCCAGCAACGCCACCATCATGGTGCGGCGCGTAATGGAGAATTTCAGAATGCCACTGAACATCTTTCAAGCCCCGGATGGAATCCCGGTAACCGTTCAACTTCCGAGCCGCGCGCGCAAGCAAGCCCCGAGGCTTCGGGACTCCCTCACGGTCGCGGCTCGGACTGAACGGTTACTTGCGGCGCAATATCACATGGCGGCGTTCAACCCGGCCAGGAGGATACCGCCTTCGCTGACAACTTTGTCGCCCGGTTGCACGCCGGACAAAATCTGCACGTGCCCGTCCTGCTCGATGCCGGTCTTCACTTCGCGGCGCTCGATCTCCGTCTCGTTGCGTTTGACCCAGACGATCTTCTTGTCGCCGTCGCGTTGCACCGCTTTCAGCGGGACAGCCGTGCCCTTGACGCCGTCGTCTGTCGCGATGCGAAAGCTGGCGAACATGTCCGACTTCATTTTGTCGCTGAGATTCTCGACCACGCAACGCACCGCCACGCGATGGGTGCTGGGATCAACCGCCGGACTGATGTAGCTGATCTGCGCCTTGAACGCTTCGTCCGGGTACGCCAGGGTGCGGACTTCAACCGCCAGCCCCAACTTGATTTTTGAGATATCCACTTCATAGACGTCGGCCAGCATCCAGACCGTGGACAGGTCGGCGATAGTGAAGAGAGGATCGGTGATGCTCTGAGTGATGAATTCGCCGGCATAACACTTGCGCTGGATGATCTTGCCGCCAATCGGCGCCAGCACCCTCATGGTCCGGTCAATCACATGCGTTTTTTCGATGGTCGCGATCTCCTCTTCGGTCTTGCCAAAAACCCCGTGCAGGCGGTTCCGCGCGGCGTTCAGGATCATTTCGTTGGCTTCATTATTGGATCGCGCGGTGGCCAGATCGTTCTGCGATTGCTCGAAATCCTTCTTGGCCATCTCGAGCGTCTGTTCGGCCGCGATGGCCGCCTGTTTCGCGGTTTCCCAAGTGAGCAGGGCGGCAGCTTTGTCGCCGTACAAATCCTTCTGGCGGATTTCGTTGATCTTGCACAACTCGAGGTTGCGCTGGGCGCTCTCGATTTCGCGCTTGGCAATCTCCTCGCTCTTCTGTGCCAGCCGCAACGCCGTCTGCGAATTCTTCAAGCCCGAGATCGCGCTGATGAGGTCGGACTGCGGTTGCACCACGTCCGGCGAATCAATCTCGATCATGGGGTCGCCCTTCTTGACGGTCAGGCCCGGTTCCGTAAACAGCTTGGTAATGCGGCCCGTAAACGGAAAGAAGATCGGGGTAGACGTGTTGTCATTGAAGGCGATGCGCCCGCTGGTGAGTTTCTCGCCCCGGAAAGTCTGGACGGAAGCGGTATCTACTTTGATATTCTCTTGGTGCGCCGCATCGAGCTTGACGACATTGGGATTGGCGCTGGCCTCCGCTGCCTTGGTGCCGGTCGCTTCGGCCGGGGGAGTGGTCATCAAAAAGATGCCGATTAGCAGCCCCACCGCCAAGGCGCCGATGGCCGCGGCGATAGCCCACGGCGAGGCGGCCCGCAGTTCCGGCTCTGCCGTGGGGCGATCCGCTGGATCGCCCGGCGACCCAGCGGGTCGCCCTACTTTGGGCGTATTCACTGTTTCCATCGCATGTTCCCCTTGTCTAGCCTTCTCACACATCGCAGGATCAACGATCCTCTCCTTCGGAAAATGCGCCCGCCTGTAAACGGTCAGATGTCATATTCCTTCCTCCGTCTCCAAAGCGTGGCCTGATCTATGCCCAGGATTTCCGCAGCCTTTTCCAGCGAAGGAGCAGTCGCCACAACACGCCGGATGTGTGCTTCCTCTATCTGTTGCAGGGATACCGAGCTGCCGATGCCGAAGCCGGGCATCTGCGGCACAATCGTGCCGGGCAGGAGGTCCGGCCCAGCCCGCTCGGTCCGGCACAGTATTGCGGCCCGTTCGACCGTGTTGCGCAGCTCGCGGACGTTCCCCGGCCAGGAGTACTGCTGCAGGGCCTGAAGGGCTTCGGACGTGAAACCGCGCGCGGGCAGTTGATTCCTGCGCGCGAAAAATGCCAGCAGGTGCTCGGCCAAAGGCGCGATGTCTTCCCGGCGCTCACGCAGCGGCGGCACCTTGATCTCCATGACGTTCAGGCGGTAATACAGTTCCTCCCGGAACCGGCCCTCCTTTACGGCCAAGGCCAGGTCTTGTTTTGTGGCGGCAATCACGCGCATATTCCGTTGGTGCGCAACGGAGCCGCCGCGCTCATAGACCCCCTCCTGAATGAAGCGGAGCAACTTGGCCTGCAACCCCAGGGGAAGTTCCGCGATCTCGTCGAAAAAGATGGTCCCGTCCTCGCCCGCCATGAGGCGGACCGGATGGTCCTGTGCCGCTCCGGTGGGTGCCTCCGCGACATCCCCAAAGAGTTCTTTTTCGAGGAGTTGCTCAGGCATCGCCGGGCAGGATGCGACAACGAACGGTTTGCCGGCTCTTGAACTCCACAGATGGATGGCCTGAGCCATAACACTCTTGCCGGCTCCACTCTCGCCCCTCAGCAGCACCGTCGCTTCGGTTTTCGCGACGTCCTGTGCCAGTGCAAGCGCCTGCTGCATGGGATAGCTGGCGCTGGAGAGCAACGCCTCCGGGCAAGCCTTGCGCAGTTCGTCCTCGGGGTCAGCGGCTTTCTGTGCGGCAGTGTCAGCATCCATGATCTTCCTAATGAGCAGCTCAACTTGCGCGGGCGAGAAAGGTTTGGGCAGGTAATCGAAAGCACCGCGCCTGACGGCTTCAACCGCGGTCTCTATCGAGGCATAAGCCGTCATTACTACAATCTTTGTCCAAGGGCTTGCGACCGCGAGTCTGGGAAGGAGATCAAGCCCACTATATAGACCCAGCCGAATGTCAATGAGCGCCAACTGAAACACGCTGCCGGACACTTCCGCCAAGGCGTTGCGCGGACTGGTAACGACCGTTGCGCTGTGCTTGAGCGACTCCAGGCAACTGCGAACCGTCTTGCGAATGTTGGGGTCATCATCAATGACGAGGATGTTCATAGGCCGCGGCTGCCTGGCGGCAGTGCATTTCACGCTGGAAAGGGAGGCCACTGGCGGCTTGAGATCCAGGGTCGCCAAAGGCAAGGGGCGTGAGGATGTACTGAGCTGCATAAACAACTCCGCGTAACGGCCTGCACGACCGTTCCGTGGCAGGTAGTGCAATGCGCGGGCCAACAAGACTCAACGTTGCTGAAACTGCAACACCTTGGCAGCCAACACTTGTGGGGGATTACGAGGATGACTCAAAACGCCCAATCTTGAAAAGTGCAAGAACACGGTGCGGGGGCATTGAACCGTGCAAGCTTTATATTCGCTTGGACAGTCGGCTGGGCCGTGCTAAACAGGCCAACAGCAGACTGGTCTGCAGGAGGGGCACACGGTGATCACGGCGAAACTTCCCCATATCTTCTACGGCGGCGATTACAACCCCGAACAGTGGCCGGAGGACGTGTGGCGGGACGACATGCGGCTCATGCGCGAGGCCGGCGTGAACCTCGTCAGCGTCGGCATCTTCAGTTGGGCGAAGCTGGAGCCGCGGCCCGGCCAGTATGTTTTCGATTGGCTCGACCGCGTGCTCGATCTGCTCGCCGAGAACGACGTCTTTGCCGCCCTGGCCACCGCGACGGCCTCGCCGCCCGCGTGGCTGGCCAAGCTGCACCCCGAAAGCCTGCCGCAGGATGCCGAGGGCCGGCGCTACTCTCCCGGCGGGCGCCAGCACTATTGCCCCAACAGCGCGGCTTACAAGGAGCGCGCGGCGGAGCTGACCGGGCGCCTGGCCCAGCGCTACAAGGCCCACCCGGCCCTGGCCCTGTGGCATATCAACAATGAGTACGGCTGCCACGTTTCGGAGTGCCTGTGCGACGTGTGCGCGGCCCGGTTTCGCCAGTGGCTGAGCGCGCGCTATAAGACGCTGGAACAGCTCAACGAGCGCTGGGGCACGGCCTTCTGGAGCCAGCGCTACGACGCCTGGGACGAAATCCTGCCGCCGCGCAAAGCGCCCACGTTCTGCAATCCGGCCCAGCAGCTTGACTACAAGCGCTTCATGAACGAGTCGCTCCTGGCGCTGTGCCGCGCCGAAGCGGAGATTCTGCGGAAGCATACGCCCAAGGTCCCCGTGACTACGAATTTCATGGGCTTCTTCAAACCGCTGGACTACTTCCAGTGGGCGCAGGCGCTCGACGTGGTGGCCTGGGATTCGTACCCGGACCCTGACGGCGTGCCGGAGGAACGCATTCACGCCGCGTGTGCCCACGACCTGATGCGCTCCCTGAAAGGCGGCCAGCCTTTCGTGCTGATGGAACAGGCGCCCAGCCAGGTGAATTGGCGGGCCGTGAATGCGCCCAAGCGTCCGGGAGTAATGCGGCTGTGGAGCTACCAGGCCGTGGCGCGCGGCGCGGACGGGGTCATGTTCTTTCAATGGCGCGCGTCGAAGGCCGGCGCGGAGAAGTTCCATAGCGGCATGGTGCCGCACGCGGGCAAGCAGACCCGCGTCTTCAGCGAGATTGCGTCCTTGGGCCAGGAATTGAAGAAGCTCGACGCGGTGCTGGGCTGCCGCGTCGAGGCCAAGGTGGCGCTCGTGTGCGACTGGCAGTCGCGCTGGGCGCTCGAACAGGACTCCAAGCCCGCGCGGCTCGACACCGTCCGGCACCTGCGCTATTGCTACGACCTGTTCTACGAGCAGAACATTCCCGTGGACTTCGTGCAGCCCGAAGGCGACTGGGCGCAGTACAAGCTGGTCATTGCGCCCGTGCTGTACATGCTGACCGCGCGCGCGGCCGAGAATATCCGCGCCTACGTCAACGCCGGCGGCTGCTTCGTCCTGGGGTACTTCTCGGGCATCGTGGATGAGAACGATCAAGTGTACATCGGCGGTTATCCCGCGCTGCTCAAGGACGTTATGGGCTTGTCCGTTGAGGAATGGCGCCCGCACCCGGAGAAATGCGTGGCGCAACTCCCCGGCCGCCCCGAGGAAATCCCCTGTTCCACCTGGGTGGACGTGGTGAACGTAAAGAGCGCGCAGGTCTCGGCGGTCTTCGCCTCGGATTACTTCGCGGGCAAGCCCGCGCTGACCATCAACGAATACGGCAAAGGCAAAGCGCTGTATGCCGCGACGCTGCTCGAACCCTCCTGGATGGCCTGGCTGATGAGCGGGTTCATCGAGCAACTCGGCATCCGGCCCGCCCTGCCGGCGGCGCGCGGCATCGAAGCCGTGGTGCGCTCCAAGCCGGGCCGCCAGTTCCTGTTCCTGCTCAACCATAATCAGAAACCGGAGACCGTGGACCTGGGCCCCTGGAGCGGCAAGGAACTCCTGAGCGGCAAGACAGTGCAGGGGCGGATCATGTTGGAGCCGAACGGGGTGGCGATCGTGGAGAGGAAAAAGTAGGAGGGAGAGGCAACCTATTCGGCGAAAAGCCCAGCAACTAGTTTCCTCTAACCGTTGGAAACATAGCCCTGCGACTTGGCGAACTCGACGGCAGCCTTGGCAAGAGCCGAACTGAAAACGTCCTTGGCCTCGTCATATACGACCCGCAACCCCTTCCAGAAGGGGCTTCCTTTCACCTGGGGATGGGTTTTGTCTAACTCGTTCTTGAAAAGATGGTTGTAACCACGACCCTTTGCAGTCACGCGGTAAACCGCCCCCACCTTGCTGCGGGTATTTTCCTTGTCCAACTGTAGAAATCCATCTGTCTCCAATGCCTTCATCTCAATACGAACCTCGTCAAACTTGAGCCCGGTGTTCGCAACGACAACCCTATCGCTGACAAGCGGGCTCTTATCTTCGGCATCGCAACAGAAGGCCAATATCTGTGCCTGCCGCCAATTTATGATCTCCATCTCCGTTATTTCTCCGTGGGTAAATACGGACAGCGCCAATTTACAGCACTACCATTCCCATTCATCCTTGTCGAATTGCGTGGCCGTAGGCGGGTCCAGCAACTCGGCGTCGCCACGCTCAGCCATCTTCTTGAACTGCGCAGCCCACCCCGCTCGCGGAGGTTTGGCAGAACGAATCACCAGTTGATTGCGCTGCAGCACCACTTCTATGTTTGGGCCAAGCGCAAGCTGGTCCAGCCAGAGTTTCGGGATACGAACTCCGCGAGAGTTCCCTATGGCAATCAGATGTGTCTTCAGCGCATTCCCCATAGCAGCGGCCTCCTTCGTCGCGTAATTACAGTGTATATACGGCGCATGGCACAGTCAAGAGCATTCGCAGCGCAGGAATTCTACCGGCGCCAAGAAAGCCGATAGCCAGTGGCAAACAGCGGCCTGGCTGCTAAGATAAGGATGGTGGCGTGCGGCGGGGTGGCCGCCCCCGGTTCGAGTGAATACACATTCAAAGAGAGGATTTGCCGATGATGGAGGTTGCTGAAACGCTGGCGTACAAAGTCAAGGATCTTGCTCTGGCCGAGTGGGGCCGCAAGGAGATTGGTATCGCCGAGACCGAGATGCCCGGCCTGATGGCCCTCCGTGAGGAGTACAAGGGCAAGCGGCCGCTGGCCGGAGCGCGCATCGCCGGCTGCCTGCACATGACCATTCAGACGGCGGTGTTGATCGAAACGCTCCAGGACCTGGGGGCCACGGTGCGCTGGTCGAGCTGCAACATTTTCTCGACGCAGGACCATGCCGCCGCGGCCATGGCCCAAGCGGGCATTCCGGTCTTTGCCTGGAAAGGCATGAGCGGCGAGGAATTCGATTGGTGCATCGAGCAGACCCTGTTCTGGCCGGACGGCCAGAGCTTGAACCTGATCCTCGATGACGGCGGCGACCTGACCAACATGGTCCACGACAAGTTCCCGGATCTGCTGCAGCACGTGGTGGGCCTCTCCGAGGAGACGACCACCGGCGTGCACCGGCTCTACGAACGCGTCCGCAAAGGCACGCTGCGGGTGCCGGCGATCAACGTGAACGACTCCTGCACCAAGTCCAAGTTCGACAACCTGTACGGCTGCCGCGAGTCGCTGCTGGACGGCATCAAGCGTGCCACCAGCGTGATGATCGCAGGCAAAACCGCCGTTGTGGCCGGCTACGGCGACGTGGGCAAGGGCTGCGCGCAGTCGTTGCGCGGCCAGGGCGCCCGCGTGCTCATTACGGAGATTGACCCCATCATCGCCCTGCAGGCCTGCATGGAAGGCTACCAGGTCGTGACTATGGAGGAGGCCGCGCCGCTCGCGGACATCTTTGTCACGGCGACGGGCTGCTGCCAGGTCATCCGCCGTAGCCACATGGACGCCATGAAGGACAATGCCATCCTCTGCAACATCGGCCACTTCGATGTCGAGATTGACATGGCCAGCCTGACGGGCGACAAGCGCCTGAAGAAGATAGAGATCAAACCGCAGGTGGACCAGTGGGTCTGGCCCAACGGCAAGCGGTTGATCGTGCTGGCCGAGGGCCGCCTGGTGAACCTGGGCTGCGCGACCGGCCATCCCAGCTTCGTGATGAGCAACTCCTTCAGCAACCAGGTGATGGCGCAGATCGAGTTGTGGTCCAATCGCAGCACGAAGAAGTACAAGAACGAGGTCTACTTCCTGCCCAAGGAACTGGACGAGAAGGTCGCCCGCCTGCATCTCGGCAAACTCGGCGCCAAGCTGACGAAGCTGAGCAAGGAACAGGCGGAATACCTCGGCATCCCCGTGCAGGGACCATACAAGCCGGAGCATTACAGGTACTAACCCGCTGGGTGGGCCAAGACAATGACACCGGCAGCCACAAAACACACCTCGCCCGCCACGCCGCGCAGGGGCTGGCCGGGCGCTGTAAGCATGGCGGTTGGGCTGCTCGCGATCCTGTGTGCCGGGGTTGGCTCAGCGGAAGCACCAGCCGTGCCTCAGCTTGGAGAACAGGAGAAAATCACGGCTGCGCTTCCGGCCAAGGCCTGTGTCTCGCCCCGCAAACCGCGGAAGCTGCTGATCTTCGACCTCAATGTCGGCTACGGCGGGCACCCTTCCGCAGCGACTGCCAACCAGGCTTTCACGCTCATGGGCCAGAAGACCGGCGCCTTTGAGACGACCATCAGCCGCGACCCAGCGGTGTTCAAACCGGAAAGCCTGCGGCAGTTCGACGCCGTCTTCCTGAACAACACGGTAGGCAATCTCTTCGAGGATGCCGGGCTGCGGCAGAGCCTGGTCGAGTTTGTCTATGGCGGCGGCGGGCTGATGGGCGTGCACGGCACGTCGGTGGCGTTCACGCGGTGGACCGAGGGCGGGAAGGAAGACTGGCCCGAGTTTGCGATCATGCTCGGCACCCGCGGCGCGTTTCATCGGGCCAATACCGAGCGCGTTTTCATCAAGCTTGACGACCTGGGCAATCCCGTCAACCAGTGTTTCGGCGGCCAGGGTTTCGAGTTCCGCGACGAGTTCTTCCGCGCACAGGGCACGTATTCGCGGCACAGGGACCGGGTGCTGCTCAGCATTGACACGGATAAGACAGACCTCACCAACCAGCCGCACGACCGCTGCTATCGTGAAGACAACGACTATGCGCTGGCCTGGCTGCGGCAGTATGGCCGCGGGCGCGTCTTCTACTCTACCATTGGGCACAATCCCTATGTGTTCTGGGATGCCAAGATGCTGGAGTTCTACCTCGCTGCAGCCCAATTCGTCCTCGGCGATCTGGACGCGCCGACAACACCGAGCAGCAAGCTGACGCCGGCCGTCCGCGCGCAGGAGAAACTCGGTTGGCGCCTTGGGGTCGAAGCCTACACTTTCCACAAATACACGCTCTTCGAGGCCATCGAGAAGACCGCGCAGCTCGGCCTGCCGTACATGAGCGGTTTGAGTTTCCAGAAGGTGAGCAAGGAGATCGCCAAGGACTTCGATCCGCAGCTTGCTGACGACGAACTGAAACAGGTCCGGCTGAAACTGGACGCGGCGGGCGTGCGCCTGCTCGCGTATTACATCCACCAGATTCCCGGAGATGAAGCCGGTTGCCGCAAGGTGTTCGACTTCGGGCGGAAGATCGGCATCGAAACCTTCGTCTCGGAGCCGGCGCCGGAGGCGCTCGACACGATCGAAAAGTTCTGCGATGAGTACGGCATCAGCGTCGCCATTCACAACCACGACCAGAAGGGCTCACCGCAATACTGGCAGCCTGAAGGGGTCTTGAAGGCTTGCCAGGGCCGCAGCAAACGGATTGGAGCCTGTCCCGACCTCGGCTATTGGATGCGCTCCGGCATTGACCCCATCAAAGGACTGCACACCCTCAAGGACCGCGTCATCGCCGTGCACATCCACGATCTGAACGAGCTGACGCCGCAAGGCCACGATGTCCCGTGGGGCAGCGGCGTGGGCCAGGCCGCAGAGTTCCTGAAGGAAGTCCAGCGCCTGGGACTCAAGCCCACCATGATCGGCATCGAGTACGCCTACAACTGGCTGGAGTCCATGCCGGAAGTCGCGCGGAGCATTGAGTTTTTCAACGAGACCAGCCTGAAGCTGGCCAAGTGAGGCATGCCATGAACCCCAAGGCCAAGGCGCACAGGCGCCCAATGGCGCGGCGTGAGTTCCTGCAAGGTGCGGCCCGGGTTGCGGGTCTCGTGGCGGCCCCGTGGCTGCTGCCTGCCTCGGCACGCGGGGCAGACGGGACCGTGGCGCCGAGCAAGCGGCTCACGCTGGGCCTGATCGGCGTCGGGTGCATGGGCAGCGGCCACTTGCGCAGGCTCGTGGGCGACAAAGCGGTCCAACTGCTGGCCGTCTGCGACGTGGACCAAGTGCGCCGCGAGAACGCCAGGAAACAGGCGGAGGAAACTTATGCCGCGGAACGGGCCGGCGGCACGTATCGCGGCTGCGACGCCTACAACGATTTCCGCGAACTGCTGGCTCGTCCCGACATTGAGGGCGTCGTTATCGCCACGCCCGACCACTGGCACACGCCCATCGCGATTGCCGCCGCGAAGGCGGGCAAGGACGTGTATTGCGAAAAGCCTGTCTCGCTGACGATCCAGGAAGGGCGCCAGTTGGCAGAGACGATGCGCAGATATGCAACCGTTTTCCAGACTGGCACCCAGTACCGCTCGATCTCAACCATACGCAAGATCTGCGCGTTTGTCCGCGCCGGCGGACTAGGCCGGATCAAAGCGGCCTTTACACTCTGGGGCAAGTACCACATCGAGAATATCGGCGATTCGTATGTGCCGCTCGATCCCGCTCTGCCCGCCGAGCCGGTCCTCGAAGGGCTGGACTGGGACTTGTGGGTCGGCCCGGCGCCGTGGCGTCCTTATAACCACCTCTACCACAGGAACCCGTCTCCGGGCGTCGTGCCCTGGGTTTTCTGCGACGCCTTCGGCGCGGTCGCGGTGACCGGCTACCATTCGCACTCCGCGGATGTGATCCACTACGCCTTGGGCCAGGAAAAGACCGGGCCGGTTGAAATCCTCTACCCCGGCAGTTCGGAGTTCCCGACGCTGACCTGCCGGTACGCCGACGGCACGTTGCTGCACCACGTGGACCACTGGGGGCAGGTCAAGGAGCTCTACAAGGCCCTGCCCGCCACGGCCCGGTTGGAGGGGAACTTCGGGGGCGTGTTCGTGGGCGAGCGCGGCTGGCTGACGTCCATGTACGGCGGCGGACCGATTGAGGGCGGCCCGGAAGCCATCTTCAAGGAACTGCGGCTGCCCGACCGCGGCGTGGTCGCCGGCGACAACAACCACCACGACAACTGGTTCGAGTGCATTCGGACGCGGCAGAAACCGAGCTGCGACGCGGAGCTCGGACATCGCTCCGCTTCTCTGGGCCACCTGGTGATCATCGCCCATAGGCTGCGGCGCTCCTTGAAGTGGGACCCGGCCAAGGAAGAGTTCAGCGGCGACGACCAGGCCAATCGCCTGCGCGCGCGCGTGCTCCGCAGCCCGTGGCGCTTCTGAGTGAGAACGAGTGATGTTGTGAATGTACCGCCGGCGTCCCGCCGGCCTATACCCGGCGATCTATTGGCGCGCCGACGAAGGCCGGCGGGACGCCGGCGGTACATAGGAGGGGCGCATTCCGTTTGTTGGAAAGCCTGTCCTACCCTTTCACCATTGCGCGTCGTTGTTAGACTTTCGGGTTCATGGCTGAGCCACTTCCCACCCAGATAGACTCGATCCTGGAAGCATCAGCTCGCCAGCCGATGCTGGCCAGTTCTCCGTCCGGGGCCGCAGAGGCAGAGGCCCTGGCGGAGCGTGCGCGACTCCAGGATGACCTTGGCAACAAACTCTCAAACCTGGGGCGGCTCCAGGACGCTCTGGCCGCGACCCAGGAAGCGGTGGGGCTGTACCGCAAGCTGGCGCAGGCCCGGCCCGAGGCGTTCCTGCCCCATCTCGCTGCCAGCCTGAATAACGTTGGGCACAGCCTCTCGAGACTGGGCCGGCACGAGGACGCGCTGGCCGCCACGCGGGAAGCGGTGGTGTTGTACACCAACCTGGCGCAAGCGCGGCCTGACACGTTCCTGCCCGATCTCGCCACGGCCTTGAATAACCTGGGGAACAGCCTCGCGGAACTGGGCCGGCGCGAGGAGGCCCTCGCCGCCTCACAGAAAGCGGTGGGGCTTTACCGCAAGCTGGCGCAGGCCCATCCAGAGGCGTTCCCGCCCAATCTCGCCACGGCCTTGAATAATCTTGGGAACAGGCTTGCGGAACCAGGACGGCACGCGGACGCGCTGGCCGCCACGCAGGAGGCCGTGGCGCTCTACCGCACACTGGCACAGGCGCGGCCCGAAGCGTTTCTTCCGGACCTGGCGACCAGTTTGAACAACCTCGGAAACAGCCTCGCGGTACTGGGCCGGCGCGAGGAGGCCCTCGCCGCAGCGCAGGAGGCGGTGGCGTTGGGCCGCAAACTGGCGGCGGCCCGGCCTGAGGCGTTCCTGCCGCACCTGGCCGTGATCCTGAGCAACCTTGGGAAAAGGCTCGCGGAACTGGGCCGGCGCGAGGACTCGCTCGCCGCCACGCAGGAGGCGGTGGCGATACACCGCAAACTGGCGCAGGCGCAACCTGGATTATTCCTTTCCCATCTCGCCGCGAGCCTGGGCGTCCTGTCCGTAGATTTCCTGGAATTGGGGCGGCGCGAAGACGCCCTCGCGGCCACGCAGGAGGATGTGGAGATTCGCCGCAAGCTGGCGCAGGCCCAGCCCGAGGTGTTTCTGCCGGGGCTGGCCATGAGCTTGAATATCCTTGGAGCCAGGTTCGCGCACCTGAAGCGGCGCGAGGATGCTCTTGCGGCCACTCAGGAGGCAGTGGCGATACATCGCCAACTGGCACAGGCGCGGCCTGAGGCGTTCCTGGCCGGCCTGGCCACGAGCTTGAACAACCTGGCGAACAAGCTCTCGTCGTTGGGGCGGCGCGAGGACGTGCTGGCCGCCACGCAGGAGGCGGTGGAGATATACCGCAAACTGGCGCAGGCGCGGCCCGAGGAGTTCCTGGCCGACCTGGCCCGTTCCGACGCTGTTCTGGGCAGGTTGCTCTCAGGTTTGGGCCGCCACGCCGAAGCCGTGGCCGCCTTTGCAGAAGGTCTGCGGAGCGTCGCGCCTCCTTTGCAGCGCGCTCCTCAATCGCTGGCAGGTCTGGCAGAGACCCTGGCGAGCCAGTATCAGGCCGCTTGTCAGAAGGCAGGCCTGGAACCCGCTGCCGATCTGCTGGCCCCAGTTCAGCCGTTTTTGGCTTGAAACATCGGTTGGCTTAACGCTTCTTTTCCTTCGCCTCTTGCAGGCGCGCCACAAAGGCCGCGTGCTCGCTGCTGGCCAGTCCTTTGCGCAACACGTCCAGTACGGCCGCGAGATTGTCTTTGAGCAAGGCCGCCGGGTCGAGCCACAGGCCGGGAAACGTCTCGCTCTTGTACACTTCCACTCCGGCGCGGAGCTTGGTGAGCACCAAACGCTCATACTTGCCGCCGCGCAGCACAAACCAGTCAATGGCCTGCTCAAGCACGCGCCAGACAATGTATTCCTTGACCCCGTTGCGCAGGTAGACATTCAGCTTGGCGTGCAGATCGCGGCTGGCGCTGGTAGCGGCAATCTCGACGACCAGTTCGGGCGCGCCTTCCACGTAATCGTCAGCATCAAGGCGGGCTTGGCCACCGCACGTTCGGCTTATGAAAAGGTAAGCATCTGGCTGTGGCTCGTTGGCCTTATCCAGACGAACGGTCCCGTTGTCGCCGCCCTCAATTCCAGGGGTTGATGCGTTATAGACCCCTAGCCATGTGATGACATTGCGGTGCGGCCTACCGTGTTGGGTGTGGGACACAGGTGAAGGCATGTAGACAATCCCCTCTATGAGTTCCGCTTTCTTCACATCGGGCATCCGGTTGTAACGCCGCTCGAACTCGTCGCGCGTCATCTGGGCGCCATTCTCTAGCGGGGGCAAGCGGGGGGACACAGCGGCATCCGTTGGATGCTCAAGAACGGCTGCGCCGGAAGTCTGCTCCATAACGTGGACCCTTTTTCAGCAGGCGGCATCCGGGCGGAGATGGCGCCACCGGACACCCCTTGGACACCTCAACCATACCCCGCCGGCGCATCGGCTGTCAAGCCGCCGGGCAGGCTAGACGTTCATGGACAGCAGGAACTCGATGTTGCTCTTGGTCTTCTTCATCTTCTCGATGAGGAACTCGACGGACTCCACAATGTTGAGGTCCTGGAGATACTTGCGGAGCAGCCACATGCGCTGGAGTTCGTCCTTGTGGACGAGCAGTTCTTCCTTGCGCGTGCCGGAGAGATTCACGTCGGTGGTGGGGAAGAGGCGGCGGTTCATCAGGCGGCGGTCGAGGTGCACTTCCATGTTGCCCGTGCCTTTGAACTCCTCGTAGATCACCTCGTCCATGCGCGAGCCGGTGTCCACGAGGGCGGTGCCGATGATGGTCAGGCTCCCGCCCTGCTCGATGTTCCGCGCCGCGCCGAAGAACTTCTTGGGTTTCTGGAGCGCGGTGGCGTCCACGCCGCCGGTGAGGATTTTGCCCGAGTGCGGGACTTCGGTGTTGTAGGCGCGGCCCAGGCGCGTGATGGAGTCCAGCAGGATGACCACGTCCTTGCCGTATTCCACCAGCCTCTTGGCGCGCTCGATCACCATCTCCGCCACCTGGCAATGCCGCGCCGCCGGCTCGTCGAAAGTGCTGGCGATGACTTCGCCCTTCACGCTGCGTTCCATGTCCGTCACCTCCTCGGGCCGCTCGTCAATCAGCAGCACGATCAGGATGGCATCCGGCGCATTGCGCGCGACTGAGTGCGCGATCTGCTGGAGCAGCACGGTCTTGCCTGCTTTGGGCGGAGAAACGATCAGCCCGCGCTGGCCGCAGCCCACGGGCGCGATCAAGTCGAGGATGCGCATGGAGATATCGTCCGGCCCAGTCTCGAGAATGAAGCGCCGGGTCGGGAAGATGGGCGTGAGGTCGTCGAAGGGGATTTTCTCATTAACTTTCTCCGGGTCCTCGCCCATGATGGCCTTGATCTGCAAGAGCGCAAAATAACGTTCGTTCTCCTTGGGGGGCCGGATCTGGCCAGTGACGACGTGGCCGGTACGGAGGTTGAAGCGCCGGATCTGGCTGGGTGAGATGTAGATATCATCGGGGCAAGGGAGATAGTCGTAGTCCGGGGAGCGCAGGAAGCCGAAGCCGTCCGGGAGGATTTCGAGCACGCCTTCGCCCATCAAGATGGCGTTCTGGTTCACTTTCTCCTTGATGATTTTGAAAATCAAGTCGTGCTTCAGCATCGCGGAGTAGCCTTCGATATTCAGGTTCCTGGCCATTTGGTGCAGTTCGGCTATGGACTGGCGTTTCAGATCGCTGATGTACGTGATCGGTCCGGCCGCCCGCACGGTGCCGGGGATCATGGGCCCCCGGTTTGGGGAAGGCGCCGGGGGCGCGGCTGTGCCATACAGCGCGCTTTCCGGCGCGGGCACCTCGCCATACGCCGCCGGCGCCTTGGACACGGGCGGCGCAACGGGTTGCTGCGGCAACGCTGGAGGCGCGGGCGGAGGCGGAGGCAGAGGCGGAGCGGCCTCCAACACGCGCGGGCCTTCGCCATTTACCGTTAACTCTCCGGACCCGGTTGCTATTACCTGACCAGTCGCGGGTGCCGGCACCTCAGGCGCCTCTATGCGCTTGATGCGGCGGGGGCGGCCCCTGCGCGGCGCGATAGGGTTGGGGTTTTCAGTGTTTTCCAGGGCCATCGTCGTGCTCCTCTTCTCTTTCTCTTTGGCCGTAGCATCCCGGACCAAATCGTCTAGTGTGACCTCCAGTGCCTCCGCGATGTTGAACACATACTGAATATTCGGCTTGCCTGCCGCCCCGTTTTCCAAATCAGAGATATATGCCTTCGGAACCCCAGATCGCTCAGACAAATCGGCCAAGGACCAACCCTTACCTTGCCTCAAAAAACGAATCCTAGAGCCCAACTTCTCGAGATCAATTTGCCGGTCATCCATCAAATTTCCAACCAGTTGCAAAAAAGTGTTGACACG
>JBEKKG010000024.1:0-18836 GCA_050010835.1 Planctomycetota bacterium | reverse complement strand
CATTGGCGATGGCAGTCTGGAGACCCGGAGAGGCGCCAATGTCCTCCTCGGTAAACACCACCTCCTGCTCTTCCATGATGTATTCATCGCGGTCCGTGATGTTCACGCCGCCAGGCTTGACGCAGCGATAGTGCAACAGCCCGCCTTTCGGCGCCGCCCCATGGGGCTCGCTGGGCGCTGCTGCGGCCACCTTGCAGAATCTGAAGCTTGGGGTGAGGATCCCGGCGTCTTGCAGGTCCTTGAGCGCCTGTCTGAACGTGTCCTCATCCATCCGCACCAACTCTTCCACACCGTTCAGCGGCCACATGGTGGGGTCCACGTCCTGTTTGTTCTGTTCGGCATAGTCCAGCAGCGCGGCGGCCTTGGCTGCGCAGACCCGGGCCTGCACAGGGTCCACCCCGGCCAAGCGCCGGTCCTTGAGCCACTTGGATTCGAGAGTCTTCAGTTGGTTCTGCGCCTCGTTGCGCACGATCTTCTTTTTCTTGGCCATGCCTGCTGTCCTAACCCGAAGTATTCACCACAGAGGGCACAGAGCGAGAAGATGGTTCAGACATTTCACACACGGAATCGTGCTCTATTCTCCGCGCTCTCCGTGTTCTCTGTGGTGAATAGTCCAGCCTAAAAGCCGAATCCCCTGCTCATCTTCTTCTTGTCCGTCCCAAGCGTCCCCTTGTCGGCACTCGGCAAGGCAGGCGGCTTGGGCTTCCCTGCGATGGGGACCGGCCCGCCGGAAGGCGGTCTGCCCCCGCCCGCCTGCGCAGAGCCGCCATATTCGTCGGAGGATGTGCCACGCTTGATGCCGCGCATCAGCAACTGCAGGTCCTCCGGCACCGAACTGGACGCCAGCGCCTCCGCCTCGTTGATGATCCCCTTGCTCCACAATGTGTACAAGTGCTGGTTGAAAGTCTGCATCTTGTAATGCGAACCCTCCAACATCGCTTTCTCCAGGTCGCGCGTGGTGCCTTTCTCGATCAACTCCCGGACGTGCGAGGTGTTCAGCATGATCTCCATCGCCGCGATGCGCCCCTGGCCGTCGGCGCGCTTGAGCAGCCGCTGGCTGATGACGCCGCGCAGCGTCAGGGCGAGCTGCATGCGTACCTGATTGGCCTCTGTCCCGTCGAACGTGTCCAGGATGCGGTCCAGAGACTGCTTGGCATCGTTGGTGTGCAGCGTCGAGAAAACCAAGTGGCCTGTTTCAGCCGCGGTGATGGCGAAGTGAATGGTCTCGGCGTCGCGCATCTCACCCATCAGGATCACGTCGGGGTCCTGGCGCAAGGCGGCGCGCAGCGCGCGGTGGAGTTCGTGCGTGTCCAGCCCCAGCTCGCGCTGGTTGATGGTGCACAGTTCGTCCGTGTAGACGAATTCGATCGGGTCCTCGATGGTGACAATGTGGTTCTGGTACT
This sequence comes from Planctomycetota bacterium, assembly GCA_050010835.1. Classification (GTDB taxonomy): domain Bacteria; phylum Planctomycetota; class SZUA-567; order H5-PLA8; family H5-PLA8; genus JAPLOD01. The sequence continues at coordinate 17,433 of JBEKKG010000024.1, read as the reverse complement.
TGGTGTTGATGTACTGGATCATGGCGGCGAGCGTCGTGGATTTGCCCGAACCGGTAGGACCGGTGACCACGACCAGGCCGTTGGGAGCATCGCACAGGTCCTTCAGCACCTCGGGGTAACCCATGCCTTCGATCGTCGGCACTTCCAGCGGCACCAGGCGCATCACCGCGCCTACCAGCCCGCGCTGCACAAAGGCATTGACGCGGAAACGCGCGAAGCCGGGGATTTCGTAAGAGAAATCCGATTCGAATTCCTGCAGGAACACCCGCATGCGCTCCTGCCCCATCAGCCGCAGCATCGTCGCCTTCATCTCCTCGGCGCTGACCTCGGCATAAGTTGTCTGCGGCAGCAAGTCGCCTGAAATCCTGTACAAGGGCGGGCGCCCGGTCTTAAGGTGCAGGTCGGACCCGCCCCGCTGGCCCAGCTCAACAAGCAACGCATCCAAGTCCATGGACTGGCTCCTCGAAAACACTCCCCGTGCTCTAAGTTAATCGTTCGTGCCCGAATACAAAAGGCAAAAAATCAGGGCCAGCCGCGGATAAGCGGCTTTTTTCTTCCCCTACCCCATGCGGGAGGGGGCAGGGGAAGGGCCTTTTGCGAGCGAATCAAACTTGAAACCTGAAACTCGAAACCTGAAACTTGGTGGCCGTTCAGTCTCCGAGCCGCGCGCGTAAGCAAGCGGCCATGTCCGCTCCCTCACGGTCGTGGCTCGGACTGAACGGTTGGGAAACTTGCAGCATGAAACCCGGTTATGACATCCTCGTCGTGGGCGCAGGCCACGCGGGCTGTGAGGCCGCCTTGGCCGCCTCGCGCCTGGGCTGCAAGGTTCTGCTGGCCACCATCTCGCTCGAAGCCGTGGCCCAAATGTCCTGCAACCCCGCCGTGGGCGGGACGGCCAAAGGCATTCTGGTGCGCGAGGTGGACGCCTTGGGCGGCGCGCAAGGTTTGCTCACGGACCGCTCCGGCATCCAGTTCCGCATGCTCAACCGTTCCCGCGGCCCGGCGGTGCAATCGCCGCGCGCGCAGTGCGACAAGCGCCTGTATGCGGTGCTGATGAAACAGTTGCTGGAGCGCACGCCGAACCTGACCCTGCGCCAGGAGCTGGTGGAGGAACTGATCGTGGAGGGCGCCGCAGGCGCCGGCGGCGGAGACGCCGCGCGGTTCGCGGAGCGGCTCGCGCAGTTGCGCGCGGGCGTGCGGCCGGAGGATTTGAAGATTGCGGCGCCGGCGGAGCGCAGCTTGCGCGTGATCGGCGTGCGCGGCAGCAGCGGACTGGTTTACACGGCCGGCGCAGTGGTCCTGACCACGGGCACCTTCTTGCGCGGCCTGATCCACCAGGGGCCGCATCTGAGCCGCGGCGGACGCGCGGGTGAAGTCGCGGCCATGAACTTATCGGCCTCGCTGGAGGCGCTGGGCTTTGAGCTGCGGCGCCTCAAGACGGGCACGCCCCCCCGCTTGAACGGGCGCACGGTGGACTTCAGCCGCCTGGAAGCGCAGTGGGGCGATGAGCCGCCGCCGGCTTTCAGCTTCCGCACGGAGAAAATCGAGCGCCCGCGGCGGGCCTGCCACATCACGCACACCGCCCCCAGGACGCACCAGCTCATCCGCGACAACCTGTATCGCGCCCCGCTTTTCACCGGGCAGATCCAGGCGCGCGGGCCGCGCTATTGCCCGTCGGTCGAGGACAAGGTGGCGCGCTTCCCCGAAAAGGAGAGCCACCAGATCTTCCTCGAACCTGAGGGCCTCGACACCGAGGAAATCTACGTCAACGGGTTGTCCACCAGCATGCCGCCGGAAGTGCAGCTTGAGATGGTGCACTCGTTGCCCGGCTGCGAGGAGGCCGAGATTTTGCGCTTCGGCTATGCCATCGAATACGACATGGTCCCGCCGCACCAGCTCGCGCCGGCCTACGCCACGCGCCGCGCGCCGGGGTTGTTCCTGGCCGGGCAGATCAACGGCACGAGCGGCTACGAAGAAGCAGCCGGCCAGGGGCTCATGGCCGGCCTCAACGCGGCGCTCGCAGTCCAGACCCAAGGCCGGGAATCTTTCATCCTCGGCCGCGACGAGGCCTATCTCGGCATCCTGGCTGACGATCTGGTGACGAAGGAGATCACCGAGCCGTATCGTCTCTTCACCTCGCGCGCCGAGTACCGCTTGTTGCTCCGCCAGGACAATGCCGACAGGCGTTTGGCCGCGCACGCCAAGCGCTTCGGGCTTCTCGACCAGGAAGCCCTGGCCGCCGTGGAGCGGAAACAGGCGGGCATCAGCGCCGCGCTCGCGTACCTGCGCAGCCATAGACAGGCAGGCAATCCGAAAACCTTCTGGGATATGCTGCGCATGCCGGAGATGACGTTGCAGAAGCTCGGGTTTCAGGTCCAGCGGGGACTGACACCAATTTTCCAGCGGGGACTGACACCAATTTCCGGCAGTTTGGAAATTGGCTGTCTGTCCCCGCTGGATCCGCTGGACCCCTCTGTAGCCGAGGCGCTGCAGATTGAGGCGAAATATGAAGGCTACCTGCAGCACCAGCGCGACCAGGTCGAGCGGCTGAAGGAACTGGAAATGCGCGCTATCCCGGAGACCCTGGAATACCGGCAGGTCAGCGGCCTGGGGCGCGAAGCCGTGGAGAAACTTTGCAGGCACCGCCCCCGCACCTTCGGCCAGGCGCTGCGCATTGACGGCGTGACGCCGGCGGACATGTCACTGCTGGCGGTGTACCTGGCGCAGCAGAGCAGGGACGACTAGTGGTGCCCATCATTTCCCCACCGCCCGCAGCGTCGCCGCTATGACCACTGCGGTGTACTTCACCAGTTCGTCAATCGCGATGCGTTCGTCCGCCATGTGGGGAAAATGCGGGTCGCTGGGGCCAAAAGCCGCGGCGGGAATGCCGGCCCAGATCAGTTGCTTGCACAACGTCGACCCGCCGACGCCGACGAACACCGGCGCCTTGCCCGTGATGTCTGCGATCGCTTCTGAGAGCGCGCGGGCCACGGGCGCATGCGGCTGCACCTCCGTGGGCGCCAACTCAGCGGTCTGCTCGGCCACGACACTCACTCCGGGTCGGCGGGCCGCCACCTGCTCGGCCAGCGCGCGCAATTCCACGGTGATTGCAGCGGCCTGCTGCCAAGGCAGGAAGCGCAGGTTGAACGTGGCGCTCGCCTTGCCTGGCACGACATTGGGCGCGACGCCTGCTTCGGCCAGCGTCGCGACGCAAGTCGTGGCCGTCAGCAAAGGATGCTTGCGCCGACTGCCTTTCGGAAGCCATTTCTCCGTGCGGCAGAGCAGCTCGGCCAAGGCGCTGAGCGCCGAGGCGCCGTCCTCGGGCCTGCTGGAGTGCGCTTGCTTGCCGCTGAATGCCACGCGCACGTTGACCAGGCCCTTTTCGGCGATCTCCACGGTTTGCAGATAACTGGATTCGTCCGGCACGAAAGCCATGTCGGCGCGGATGCCGCAGTCCTTCAAGAGCCAGGCCAGGCCCTTGGCCGAGCCGTGTTCTTCGTCCGCGATGGCGCCGGCCATGAGCGTGCCCGCCAGCTCGCCTTCGATGCTCTTGAGGTAATCCGCCGCGGCGAGCAGGCCGGCGAGCGGACCCTTGTTGTCGGTCGCGCCCCGGCCCCAGACGCAGCCGTCCTTGACCACGCCCGCAAACGGCGGCACCGACCAGCCGTCGCCCGCAGGGACCACGTCGGTATGCGCAGGGACGAACAGCCGCGGACCGCGCCCGGAGCCTATCTCGGCGATCAGGCTCACGCGCCCGCCGCCGGGGTCGTAAGTCTTGAACGGAATGTGGCGCTCGGCACAAAAGCGCCCGATGTACTCAGCGGCGATTTTTTCATTGCCCGGCGGGTTGGTGGTGTCGAGGCGGATCAGCTCGCTCAACAGGCGGGTGACAAGCTCGCGCCGGGCTTCGGCAGCGGCTAGTATCTGAGTACGTGTGTAAGACATCATTCCTCCTCAAAGAGGTATTGCAGATCTCGTTACGCGCAAGGTAGGACAGCCTTTCCAGGCTGTCCGGACAGGCTGGAAAGCCTGTCCTACTTTTGCTCCTTGGGTTCGTTGGCTTTCATTGCCGCCGCGATCTTTTCCAGGTCCAGCGGCGCGTTGGGGTCGAGCGTCTCCGGGTCGCTGCATTCCACCGTCATGCCTTGGGCGTCCGGGGCGGGATGGGCCAAGGGACGGCAGTGCGCGTCGAGCGGCCAGGTCTGCCGGGCCAGCCATACCGCGGGCTCAGGCGGGACGACTTCCAGGCCCTGTTCGTCAATCTCCGCGACGAGCCAGCGGACGCCCATGCGCGCGGCCGAGCCTTTGGGGTCCGTGAGAGCCGGCGGCGCGAACGTGATCCACGCCGCTTCGACCGCGAAGTTGTCCATCTCCCAGCCCAGGTCCAGAGTGGGCACGCAGAGACTCTCCTTGGGATCGGGCTGCCAGCCGTCTTTGGCCCCGGCGAGGGCAAACGCCGCCAAACCGAAGAGCGCGTTCTTCGGGATGGGCCGGACGCCGTGCAAGGGGAACTTTTTCGATTGCTTTGCTTGCTTCGCGGCTTGCGGGGTGCCTGCCTGGCCGTCTTCCTGTTGCGGGGAGAGCTCCCAAACCAGCGTGTCCTCGCGGATGGCGACGCTGGCCTGGGAAACGAGGTCCTGATGTTTGTTCTGGCCTTTATTGGAAAGGTCCGAGTGCGTGCGCATCTGGCCGGAGAGGAGGCACAAGTCGCTGGCCAGCAAGAACGTGGCGCTGTAGTCAATGAGCGCGCTTTCCCCTTCGCCGGCCACGGCTGCCTTGAACTGTTCCCTGAGCCTGTACACGGCGCCCGCTTCGCCTTTGGCGTCTTCGATCGTCACCACGGCATGCCCGCAGCGCACGCCGCCGGCCCGCGTAATGAGCGCATATTTCTGGATGACGTTGGGCACAAGCTGCGTCTGGTTGCGCAAGGCCGCCCCGCGCTCCAGGCCCTGCTTGACATCCGCCTGAGACGCAGGCCGCGCTTCCGAGGCGCCGGCGCAGGCGGAGAGTACAACACAGACAATTGCCAACCCGGATTTCTCACCGCAGAGGGCGCAGAGGAACGCAGAGAGGATCCGTAGGAAAGGATTTACTGTTGTTTCCAATGTCAGTTCCCTTCGTATTGCTTCAACCAGCCCGGGACCGCCAGCTTGGCGATGCGCTCTTTCAGGGCCTTGAGGTCGAAGTCCTGCTTGTTGGTGTACTGGAGCACCCAATCGGCGGCCTTGGTGATTTCCTCGTTCGGCGGCTGGTGCCCGCAGTCCACCTCATGCATCTCGATGTTGGCGCCGTCCTTCTTCAGGATTTCGAAGGCCTTGCGCGCGCCGTCAATCGGGACAGTCGTGTCCTTGGTCCCGTGGACTATGTAGATGGGCTTGGAGACGATGTTCTTCAACTGGAATTCGAGGAAGTCGGCGTAGAAGCCGGCCATAGGCGAGAGCGCCGCGAAAAGTTCCGGGCACTGGCAGCCGAAGGCCCACACGCCGTTGCCGCCCATCGAGCCGCCCATCAGGTAAATCCGTTTCGGGTCCACGTGCCAGCGCAACGTGACTTCATCGAGCGTATCCAGGAGATATTTCAGCTCGCGCGGGTGCGCCCACCAGGTCTTGAGATGGTTGGGGAAGAGGACGATGTTCTTCTTGAACGCCGGAATGACCTGCGCCAGCGCGACGATGTTGTCGGCGGTGCCGGCGTTGTGCTGTCCGCCGTGCAGATACACGATCAGCGGCAGGCCGGTCTTGGTCTCCCGATGCTCCTTGGGCACCGAGATGTGATACCAGGCCGTCTCCTGCGTGTAGCTAGGGACCTTCTGATGCTTCAGCAGCCCCGTGGGCGCCTCGACCCAGCAGGCCGCGCGCACACCGTTCATCAGGCTGCGGGCGGAGGCGTTGTCGGGCTGGAGCTTGAGGACGTCCTGCAGACACTCCAGCGCTTCGGCATTGAGCTTGCTCTGCTGGCACCATTGGGCGAGCGCCAGCAATTCCTTCGGGTCGTCGGGCTTGAGCTTCGCTTTGCGCTGGCTGTAGTCCCAGGCCAGCATGTCGTGCCGGACATCCTCGGCGCCCTGTTTGAGGCCCGCCGTGGTGCACCACGCCGCCAGCGCCTGGTAGCCGGCGGCGCTCGGGTTCTTTTCGAGCTTCTCGCGCTTCTTGCCGAGCAGCAGATTCCAAGTCTGCTCCGCTTCCTTGACAAGCTTGTTCTGCTGGCACCATTGCGCCAGGCGCTGGTAGCCGGCCTCGTCATCGTCCTTCAGGCTCTTGAGGGTGTCCTCGTACTGCTTGTGAAGCTGTTCCTGCTTGGCCGTTCCCGCGTTGGCGCCGGAGGCGCAGAAGACCAGCAAGAGCAGACCAAGGGTGGTGAGGGCCGAAGGCTTGTTCATGGGCAACGCCGCTCCTGGGAAACACGCCTGTATCGGAGATGCTGCCATTGCACGGCGTTGGAGTCTACCTCTGCGGGTCGCTGCGTCAAGGGGACCGAAGGCCGGAGGACATTTTGGATTTTGGATTTTCGATTTTGGATTGAACAGCTATAAAATGCTCAGGCATCCGTGGTGAAACAAAGGCACTTGAGAGAGGGGGGAACTTCGCAAATGCAGCCGCACAAAGTACAGAAGAGTCCGATCCGTTGCTCAGCCGCCGAACTGGTGGCCTCGCGTTTCCGGCAAATCCACTTGGACTTCCACACTTCGCCGCTGATCCCGGACGTGGGAGCGGAGTTCGATCCGGACGTCTTTGCTGAAACGCTCGCCGAGGCGCGCGTCAATTGGGTGACGCTCTTCGCCAAGTGCCATCATGGGATGAGCTACTACCCGACGAAAGCCGGGACGCGCCACCCCACGCTGAAAAGCGACCTGCTGGGCCGGCAGGTGGAAGCCTGCCGCAAGCGGGGCATCGTCACGCCCGCGTACATCAGCGTGCGCGTGGATGAACACAACGCGCACTTGCACCCCGAGTGGATCGGGCGGCTCAAAGAGAACAAGGTCTGGAAGTGGGGCGACGCTCTGGCCGCCGGCTGGTACAACCTGTGCATGAACCATCCCGCTTACGTCGAGGAGCTTGCGGCGCAGGCGGTGGAAGTGCTGAAGTGGTACGATGTCGAAGGCATCTTCTTCGACATGTGCTACAACCCCGACCCCGGCTGCTACTGCCCGCGCTGTTTCGACGCCATGCGGCGGTTGGGGCTGGACTTCAGCAGCGACGCGGACCACCGCAAGTACGAATACATCCTGACGCGCAAATACACGCGGCGCCTGGCGCAGGCGGTGCGTGCGGTCAAGCCCGAGGCGACGCTCTTCTTCAACGGCCGCATGCGGCCCGACATTCGCGGCGAACTGGACGTGTACTCGCACGTCGAGATCGAGGCCCTGCCGACGGGCGGCTGGGGCTATGCCTTCTTCCCGATACATGCGCGCTACGCGCGCGTCCTGCCGCGGCCTTTGCAGGGCATGACCGCGCGCTTCCACAAGAGTTGGGCCGACTTCGGCGGGCTGAAGACCGGCGACCAGTTGCTCTACGAAGCCGGCACGATCCTGGCAGCCACGGCGGTCGCGAACGTCGGAGACCAGTGCCATCCGCGCGGCGTCCTGGACAAAGGCGCCTACCAGGTGATCGGCACGGCCTTCAAACACATCGAAGCCTGCGAGCCGTGGTGCGTGGGCGCCAAGCCTGCGGCGGAGGTCGCTGTCATGATGCTGCTCGATCCGGTGAAGGGCGCGGAATATGGCAAGCCCTCGGGCATCTCCAATCTCACGCCCGCGGTGGACGGCGCGGGCCGGATGCTGCTGGAGCTGAAACAGCAGTTCGATCTCATCTATCCGGACACGCCATTAGCGCGCTACCGCCTGGTGGTGTTGCCCGACAGCGGGGTGCTGGATGCCGCCGCACAGAAGAAGCTGGCCGCATTCCTCAAGCGCGGAGGCGCGGTGCTGGCCTCGCACGAAGCCACGCTCCGGGACGGCGCCTTCACCTGCCCCGGCCTGCCCGTGAAGTACGCCGGGGCCAACCCATTCAAACCGTGTTACCTCGATCTGGGCGCCGAATTGGGCAAGACGCTCCCCGAAAGCCGCTTCGTCTTCTACGAGGACAGTGCGCAGGTGCAGCCCGCGGCCGGCGCGCAGGCCCTCGGCCATCTGGTGACTTCATACTTCAATCGCGCCTACGACCATTTCTGTTCGCACAACCAGACGCCCTACGACAAGCAGACTTCCTGCCCGGTTGCGGTGGCCAAGGGGAGCGTAGCGTATCTCGCGCCGGCCGTCTTCAAGGCTTACCGCGAGCACGCCTATCCGGTCTACAAAGCCATCGTGGCACGCTTGCTGGAAAGGCTGCTGCCCGAGCCGCTGGTGCGCGTCAACGCGCCGTCGGCAATGGAGGTCTCAGTCAACCGCCAGGCGGAAACGAAGCGCCTCGTAGTGCATTTGGTGAACTTCCAGCCGCAGCGCCGGCACGCCAACGTGGAATGGATTGAGGAGCTTTATCCCGTACGGGACATCGCCTTGGCCCTGCGCACGGGCAAGGAGCCGAGCGCCGTGTATCTTGCGCCACAAAAGACGCCGTTGCCCTTCCGCATGAAGGGCGGGTACTGCGAGGTGACGGTGCCAGAGGTAAAGGCGCACCAGATGGTTGTTCTTGAGGGTTGTTAGTGGTCAGTTGTCCGTTGTCAGTTGTTCGCTGTCCGTTTAGGGTGGCCAGTATCCGCGTGCTGAGAGTACGTGGATCTTGCCATGGAACGATGCCGTGTCCAGGGTTTCCCGCAGACCTTGCTCTCGAGTTAGCTGTCTTGTTTTCCGTAGTGGCTTCTGCGATGACAGTTGGGACATAGAGCCTTAGAGTTTTCGACAGTATCTTCTCCTCCTTCAGCTAGATGCACCACGTGATGCACCTCTAAATATGGCTCACCGTCCTTGGCGCGAAGGAATGGAGCCTGTTTCCCGCATCCTTCGCAGACCCCCTTCGCGCGGGCCAAAACTTCCGCGATTACGTCTGGGTTCCTCTCGAATACCGTGGCTGTTACATCCTTCTTCGAAGGTTTTTTCGACGCCGCCTCTAAGCGTTTTCTTCTTTGCTCAGGGGAATCGGCTGCTGCCTTGGCAACTTTTTGCTCAAGTTCTTTTTGGTACTCATCAAGCGAAATCTCAGCAGAGAGAGTCTTCGCGTGGTCTTCTATGATCTGTCGCAATCCGGGCAGTTTTCTCTTCGAATAGCTCTCCTGGTATTCCACGTGCTCACGAGCCGCCTTGATAGCCAATCTAAGACCAGCAACGCCAAAATCATTGCGGATTCTGCTAAGGTAGATATTCAGAGGGTTGGCGTTAATCTTCCTCATGAATCTCGTCCCCGCCCTCATGTGCAGGAATGCCTCGAGGCAATCCCGGGCGGAATTAGAGTTAAGACCTGATGTGCGACTGAGTTGTGCTTTAGCATCTGAAGGGTTAAGCTCCTTGGCATAAACTCGTTTGCCAAACTCATAGGCCGTTACAACCTGATCGTCCGTGATTTTCATCTGGACCTCCCGCCCATGGTTATCTATATTTGCTCTTTTACCAAATCTTCCCCATTCGTCAATCGCCATTTGTGGCCGGGGAGAGAGTCACCGATTGCCGTGTCGCCGTTCCCGCGGGTGCCACGGTTTGGGGACGTCAGCGGTAAGACCAGTCCTTACCAGCCACCCGCCGGGTCACGATGCCCGCAGGGCTGCCAACACGGCGGCGGGTTGCTTGGAGGCGACCGTCAAGAGCGCGCGGGCAGGCCCCTCTGGCTGGCGGCTGCCCTGTTCCCACTTATGCAGTGTGCTCAGCGATACACCGATCATTCCTGCGAACTGGCTCTCTGATAAGTGCAGCCGCCTCCGAATCGCGCGCACCTTCACAGGTCTCACGTCAAAGACGCGGCTCGGTTTCATCGTGCCGGAACGGATGGCTTTGAACTCGCGTATTCCTTGCAATAGATCGTTGAAGTCTTCCTTTCGCATCTTCATTCCTCCTCAATAGCCCTGACGAACTGCCTCATCTGAGCCGGCGTGAGTTGCTCTCGCTTCGATTTCTCATAAGCCGCCAAGAGATACAGCAATTCCCCTTTTTGCCAGTAGTAGATCACCCTGATGCCTCCGCGCTTTCCTCTCCCCTTGCCCGGGATGGCCCAGCGCAACTTCCTCAAGCCGTGGCCATGGGGAATCAGCGCGCCTGCGTCAGGGCAGTCAACCAAGGCGTCTTGAAGCTCCCAGTATTCGACATCCGTCAGGAGTGCCGCGATTCTTCTCGTGAACGTCGGCGTCTCCACAAGCCGCATGAAACACCCATATAACTCAGTGGCATAGATGTCAACAGGAATCCACAGGCGGTTCAGCTCGGCAAGTCTTGAGGCAGCAGTTTCTTGAACAGCACTTCCGGCTTTCCCATCGGTTGTCCGGGCTTCACGATTTCCTCGGGGCGCAAAGATGCGCTTCCCGCGGCAAAGGGGTCAGCCACACCGAAGAGCTTGAGGATTGCGTTGCTGCTCTTTGGCAGGAACGGCCGCAGCAGCAGGCCGATGGCCGCCACCCGCCCCAGACAGGCATACAGGACGCGGTGGCATTCGGCCGGGTCGGTCTTCAGGGATTTCCACGGCTCCTGGGCGTCGAAGTAAACATTGCCGGCGCGGGCGCAGTTCATGACCGCGGCCAGAGCGTTGCGGAACTGGAAGCCGTCCAGTAGGGAGGCTGTCGTGGCCAGCGCGGCCGTGGTTTCATCGAGGAACGCCTTATGCGGGCCGAGTTCGCCGGGCTCGGGTACTTTGCCGCCGAGCTTGCCCACGGTGAACGTCAGCACACGGTGGACAAAGTTGCCGAGAATGTCGGCCAACTCGCCATTGTAGTGCTTCACGAAATCGTCCCAGGTGAAGGTGCTGTCGTTGTTCTCGGGCGCCACGGCCGTCAGGTAATAGCGCAGGGCTTCGCTGCCGTATTTGGCGACGAACCAGTCCACCTCGATGATGTTGCCGCGGGATTTGCTGAACTTGTCCGCGCCGAAGTTGAGGAACTCATTGGCCACGACCTGCGCCGGAAGCTGGTAGTCCCGCTGGCCGGGATAAGGCGTGTCGTTCACGCCGGCGAGCATCGCGGGGAAGGTGATGCAGTGGAACGGGATATTGTCCTTGCCGATGAAATGGATGATGGGGCAGGCGGGGTCCTGCCAGTAATCCTTCCAGCCCTCCGGGTTGCCCTGGCGCGCGAAATACTGCTGCGTGAAGGTGACGTAGCCGATGGGCGCGTCAAACCAGACGTATAGACTCTTCCCGGCTGTGGCGGGGTCATCGAGGGGAATCTTGACGCCCCAGGTTGTATCACGAGTAATGCAGCGCGCGCGCATGCCGGCTTTAAGCCAGCCTTCGGCTCCGCGGCGCGAATTGGCGCGCCAGGGGTGAGGTGAGCCTGCGCCGTGCGTGGCCAGGAAGTCTTCGAGGCGCTTCTGGAAATCCTCCAGCTTGAGGAACCAGTGCAGAGTGGACTTCAGCACGGGCGTCGAATTGTCGCCCGGCAGCGCGCAACGCGGGTCTTTGAGGTCCGTGACTTCATAAGTCCGGCCGCAGTTGTCGCATTGGTCGCCGCGCGCGTTCCGGTTCCCGCAATGCGGGCAGGTCCCTTCCACGTAGCGGTCGGGGAGAAACTGCTTGGACTGCTCGGAATAGAATTGCTCGATCTCGCGCCGGTCAATGTGCCCGGCCTTGTAGAGGCGCGTAAAGAACTCTTGCGTGACGGCGTGGTGTTCCGGCGAACTGGTGCGGCTCCAGACGTCGAACGAAATCTGAGCGGCGGCGAAGGCGGCGCCGTTGGCTGCGTGAAACTCGTCCACGATCTCCTTGGCCGTGCAGCCGCGTTTCAGGGCCGCGAGGGTAATCGGGACGCCGTGTTCGTCGGAGCCGCAGACGTAAAGGACCGCGCAGCCTTTGAGCCGCAGCCAGCGCGCATAAATGTCCGCGGGCAGATAAGCCCCGGCCAGGTGGCCGAGATGGATTTTGCCGTTGGCGTAAGGCAAAGCACTGGTGATGAGAACCCTTTTTGCGTTCAAAGCGGACCTCCTTGTGTGGCACGGGCCAACGCCTCTTCGGCCAGTTTGCCGTTGGCGTCGAGCACGAGTCGAACTGCCTCCTTCAGGTTCCTGCGGGTCTCCGCCAGCGTGCGCCCCTGAGTATTCGCTCCGGGGAGTTCCTCGACGAAGCCCACGTAGCCGCCGCGAACTTTTTGAAAAACCGCGGTCAGTTTCATCCGCACCCCTAATCTACCACAACAGTAACACCCTGAGCAGAGGATACAATGTTCCGTTCTGGTTGCCCGCTCACAGTATCCACATATTATGCACGACCACGATCGTTGAGATGATGGCGATCAGGAACGCCAGGAACAACTTGGCCCCCGTGCCCAGTGCCCGGCCCAGGACAGCGCCGCAACCCACACGCAAATTGGGAGCAGCACCTTTCGCAGCCTGCATTTCCCCAAGAATCGCCCCGCCGAATGTGCCGATGAAGGAGGCCACCACCGAGCCTATGAGTGGAATAGGAATCAGGCCGCCGCACAAGAGTCCCAGGAAGCCGCCGGCCACGGCGCCCCAAGCCGCTTTCTTTGAGCCGCCGAATCTCCTGGCGCCCCATTGGCCGGAAAGAAAATCAACCAGCTCACCCAGCGAGGCCAGGGCCAGGAAAACGCCGGCCCACGCCCAACCTAACCTGGCGCCACCGGTGGCAAGGATGAGGATGACCGCGGCCAGAACCTGGAGGAACATGCCCGGCAGGCCGAAGGGTATCATGAGCACGCCTGCCAGTTGCGCGAGGAAGAAAAGGATCATGCCCAGACTGCCGGCGAGAACGTTGAAGAACTGCCCCATAGCGGTTCACTTCTCCGGGTGACCGGCCGACTTTTCCTTGATTTCAAACAGATTGCCGTCGGCGTCCTTGATGAACGTAACTTGTGACTTTCCTTTGGGTACGCGGATGATCTCAACCTGGAAGTCCTCGCATTTCCGCAGAAACTCAGGCAGATTCTCGACCGCGAGACACGCGTGCTCGATGCGTCTTACCGGCGTGGGGGCTGCGCCGCACACAAACACTTCGAAGTGGGCCGCCCCCCCGCTGTAGTTGATGACCGTCAATTCCCGGTCAACGCCAAACAGCGCGCGGCCAATTTCCGCTGCCAGGATCTTCGGCTCGGTCTTCCTCAAGCCCAGCAAGCCAACGTAAAACCTGTCTGCCCTATCCTCAGAAATCGAAGTAAGCGCCACGTGCAACAAATCCATTTTGTTTCTCCAGACCGCTGCCTAACCCGGATTATTCACCACAGAGGCACAGAGACACAGAGTGAAGAAAAGATTTCGGAAACCATTTGCCAAATCCTCCTGCTGTTCTCTGTGCCTCTGTGTCTCTGTGGTGAATAATGCTGCCTACTCGTTGGGCCTGATCACGACCTTCAGCGACTCTTCCCCCTCCAGGACCAATCGAAACCCTTCCGCCGTCCCGCTTAGCGGCAGGGTGTGCGTGAGCATGTCATCCACCACGATCTTGCCCGAGGCGATCAGGTGCAGCGATTCTTCCCAATCCGGCGGACCGCAATAGTACGAGGTGAGAATTCTGATCTCTTTTCGCCAGAAGTCGTTCAAGGGGACGACGACGGCCCGTTCCGGACCGGGAACGGCAAAGACAACGACCGTACCTCCTTGATCTACGCATTTCCACGCGGCTTCCACCGCAGACATGGCGGACGTGCACAAAATCACCACGTCAGCCAACCTGCCTGTCTCTGCGACTAAGCGCTCCGCGACGTTCTCGGCGGCATTGACGGTAACCGCCGCGCCAAACTTCCGTGCAAAGGCCAGCCGCTTGGGATTGATATCCGACGCAGTGATTCGGGCGTTTTGCGTATGAGCCAGCTTCACGTGAAGCAATCCGGACATGCCACAGCCCAGGACCATCACGTTCTGGCCTTTTCCCAGGTTGGCCAGCCGTTGGGCCCTGACGGCGCAGGCCAGCGGTTCGACAAACGTGCTCTGATCGTAAGTGACGTTGTCCGGCAGCAGGAGTGTTCCGTGCTCCACGAGGATCTCGGGCACCAAAACGTATTCCGCAAATGCGCCGGGCAGCCTTTCTTTGACCGCTGAGCACTGAGGATAGTGGCCTGCTCTGCAATAGCGGCATTTCAGGCACGGCACCTTGGGTGCGATGAAGACCCGATCGCCCGGTTCGTATTTTGCCAGGGAGTCCCCAACGGCGACGACCTCCGCGCCGAGTTCATGGCCCTGCACGAGGGGTGCCCTGGGCAACCGATACCATTCAACAATATCGCTTCCACAGATACCGCAGGACATCACCCTGGCCAACATTTCTTTCGGACCGGGCTTTGGAGTGGGCACCTCTTCTATGCGAATATCCCGGTTGTTGTACCACATAGACACTTTCATCTGCCGCACTCCTGTGGGATCTCCGGTGCCGCATCTTCACATGGCTTTCAGGCGAGGCCGGACGGGAGACATCGTCGTGGGTCTCGGTTCCCATGTTAGAACCCCTCTTTCCGCCTGTCAATCCCGCGAGGCAGGTCGCCATTGTCCGTGGCATTGGCACGGGGCCAGTGCTACAATGAAGGATTAGCCACGTTGAGGGCACAGCGGAGCACGATGAAGGAGCAGGGACGGAAAGAAAGCAAGTTGCGGAGCCTGATCGCCAAGGTTTGCAGGGCCTTGTACGAGAAGAACCTCGTGGCCGCGACGGACGGGAACGTCTCGGCGCGCCTGGGCCCGAACCGGGTGCTGATCACACGGTCGTCCGTCAGCAAGGGCGAAGTCCGCGTGCGCGACATCCTGGTCTGCGACATGCAGGGCCGCAAGATCCGCGGGTTCGGGGCGCCGAGCAACGAAATCCAGGTGCACCTGGCTGCATACCGGCAGCGGCCGGACGTGGGCGCTGTGATCCACGCGCACCCGCCCATCGCCAGCGCGTTCACCGTCGCGGGGCACGAAGCCTGGCTTAACGAGCCGGTCCTGCCGGAGGTCGTGGCGCACCTGGGACGCATCCCTGCCGCGCCCTACTTCACCCCAGGCTCGCGCGTGCTGGCTGACGCCTTCGCTATGGAGATCAAGAACCATGACGTCGTCTTGTTGATGCAGCATGGCGCCGTCGCCGTGGGCCGGAACCCGTGGGAAGCCTATCTGCTGATGGAAAAGCTGGAGAATTTTGCGATGATTGTAAAGGCCGCGCGGGAGCTGGCGGGCGCAGGAAGAATCAAACTGCTCAGCGCGCGGGAGGTGAAGGAACTCAGGCCGGGGCCGGATGGCGAAGAGGTGAATAAGTGAAGAGGTGAAAGGCCATGCCGTCCTTTGGGAACCATGACAAGAGGGGAGAGACATGCCGCTTCTTAAACCGCCGCAAGCCGTCGTAACTGTCAGCGCCAGAAGCGTCTCACGCTTGCTGGAGGGCCTGGGCGTGGTCTGGTGCGACGCCTTTGGCATGGGCGGGGACCGGGGCTTCGGCAGACTCAATTTCTCGCTCAACACTCCCTGCATCCCGCCGCTGGACGACAGCCGGGCGTGGGCGGTCATCATGGAGGAGCTTACGTTTCTGAAAGTGGGCTGTCTCCGTTTTCTCTTGCCGCCCGACGGCTTCATCACCAAACATGGGACGATGGACTTCGACAGCGTCCACTTCGAGCGGTTGGAGCGGTTCTGCGAGTGGGCCGGGGCCAACGGCGCCAGCATCATTCTGGATACGATTTACGTGCCCCGGAATTTGCAGGTGAAGGGCGAAGAGCCCGCGGAGCCCGGCCAGGACGCCCCTGCCGCGGAGAATTGGGCCGTGGCCAACCGCGCCGCCGCCATCCCGCGCAAGTTCGCGGAGCATTTCGCCGGGCCGCTGCTGGATTACTTGATCTCCGAGCGCGGCTGGACGCAGATCCGCTATTACAGCCCGGTGAACGAGCCCCTTTACGGAGGCGTGCTGAACAATCCCAAGAGCGACCCTTACCGGGCTTACACGGCGCTTATGTCGGCGCTGCGCGAGGAGCTCCTGGAGCGCAATCTGGTGCCGCAGCGCCTGTCGCTGCTCGGCCCCAGCACGCCCTCCGTGCAGGATTGGCCGATCCCGGGGTTCCATCAACGCGGCCTGGACCTGGACCCGCTCCTGGACGCTTACGACCAGCATGAGTACTTCGCGCGCTTCGATGATGCGCCGCCCAACGCCAACGCCATGTCCGTGCCCATGACCGAGCTGCTCGACCGCCATCTGGTGCCGCACATCGCCTATGCCCAGGCCGCGGGCAAGCCCTTCCTCATTAGCGAACTGGGCCATCTGTATTACGGCTCCAGGTCCGGCGACCCCAACGGCCCGGCCACGCATGAGGCCTTCATGCTGGATGCCGAGTTCGCCGTGCGCGCGCTCCCGCTCGGCGTGCAGGGCCTGCTGCGCTGGAGCTTTCTCAACCCCGGCGACATCAACGGCCGCTGGCAGTTGCTCGAGAGCAGCGACGGTTCGTACCGCCGCTGTGAGAACACGTACCACGGCTACGCCACCCTGATCCGCTACGCGCGCCCCCATTCGGACGTGCTGGGGGCGCAGGTGGAGAGCTCTTTTCATCCCTGGCCCCACGTGTACGCTTGCGCCTTGCGCAAGATGCCCCAGGGCGGCTTCACGCTGCTGGTGGTGAACGACCACGAGAGCGAGCAGGTGCGTTTGTCCGTGAAACTGCCGTCGCCTCTGGAAACGAGCGAACTGAACATCATCCGCACGGACCGCACCGCCAAACACGCCTTGGCCGGCACGGTCAAGTGCGACGGCAAAAGCCCGCAGTTCAACGACAAGCTGCCGCCCAGGAGCCTGACCGCGTACACCAGCCTGGCCTACGATCCCTTGTTGCGCGGAGCGTAACAACAGTGGCTGGTGGGTAGTAGATGGGAAGAATGGGAAGAAGGGGAAGGATGGGAAACATGGGAAGAAGTGATGATGAGTCCTCCCATCGTTCCCATCCTTCCCATTCTCCGCCCCGCGGACGCGGGGAAGGCCGGGGTGGGACTGAACGGTTACGTTTTGTTGGTTTGTTGTCCTGTTGAGTTGTTGTCCTGGAGAATCCAACGGCCATGCCGGAAGTATCTGCATCCAACTGTCCCAAGTGCCACGCGCCGTTGAGCCAGGCGGCGAAGAGCTGCACGGCTTGCGGCCAGGACCTCGCGGCCTGGAAGCTGGTTCGTCCTTGCTTGGAGCGGGCTGAGTCCTTGCTTCTGGCCGGCAAGTTCAGCGACGCCAAAGATGAGTTCCGGCAAGCCCTGATTTTCGACCCTGCCTGCGCAGAGGCCCGGCAGGGAATCGCAAAGTCTGAGGAGCAGATCAAGGGACTGCGGGTGCGGCATCTGTGGGGCAAGGCTGCTGAGGCCGAAGCCCAGGATGATTTCAAGGGCGCGGAGGCGCTCTACCGGGAGATCGTCGG
>JBEKKG010000023.1:0-18892 GCA_050010835.1 Planctomycetota bacterium | reverse complement strand
TTCATGGCGTCCTTGAGGAAATGGTACAGCCCCGCGGCCACGCCCAGAAACCCCAGCACACTTGTGCCCCACGGCGACCAGCCGTAGTGCTGGTCCAACCACCAGCCCAGCCACACGAAGAGCGCCACCGTTAAAGCTAACTGCATCCCCAGCCCCAGGTACTTCCACAGCTCCTGAGAACCGGCGGGCGGCGGCCCCCGGGGTTCCTTTTCAGGACGGCGTGGTGAATCGCAGCCCACGCGAACCTTTCCGTGATTTGCAGGGAACCCCTCCCTGACTACAGCATCAAGTTTTCATAGACCATTCGGGCAGGGATGTCAAATGACGACAACAGAAAACGCCGAAGCCAACGGGCCAACAAGGCATTGCTCCAGGGCCGGCTCTTGTGTTCCCCCTCCCCTTGTGGGAGGGGGTAGGGGGAGGGCTTTTGCAAACAAATAAAGTCTCGAGCACACCCGCCTTGGTCATGCGCTTGACTTGGGCAGTCGAGCCAACTGTTGTTGGGCCGCTTTTGCCTCAGTGGAGTTGGGGTACTGGGCGATTATAACCTCCAGCTCCTTGCGTGCCGTCGCCGGATCGTTGTACACCTTCGACTTGGCCGAAAGAAGGAGCACTTCCGCATTCTGCGTCTCACTTTGTGCCGTTTGCGTGCTGCCTTGGGCCGGCGGCGCGCCGCCTTGGGGTGGTTGCCCAGCGCCTTGTGCTTGTCGCGTTTTGCCCGGTGCTTGCTGAGGCGGAGTTGGGAGCTTCGATAAGTCCCCGGTCTTCGCGGCATCCCTGAACTTTGAGGCAAGATCCGTTAGCATCTGCCCTTGAGAACCGCCGACCTTCTGGGCTGCGTTGTCAATATTGTCGGCTATCTCCGAAAGAACGGTCTTGAGTTTGGCCGGATCCGTCTGCTTTAAGGTCTGCAAGTCCTTGAGCAATTGGGCAGCGTTCTTGTTATTGCCAGCCTGCTGTACTTGCGAGGCATACGCGCTGTACGCACCCGCACCGCTCACGCCTTCGACTGTCATGACTTTCCTCCTCACGAAAATGCAGGAGAGTTCCGTCGCAGCACACGCTGCCCCGCTCTCCTGCTTCCCTGCTCCCCGATTCCCTTGTTTTAGGGAATCTCCTTTTGAACCATTGCAGCACCATGTGGAGTGAACGCCCCTTGTAATCGGCGTCGTGAAGGCCGCTGTCCGCATTTATCATCGCTAATGTCCCCGTTTTGGGAAGAGAGCATGAAGACAGCGCACTAAAGCCTGTTCTGACCCGCAGCTTGTGTCAGAGGGAACGACTTCGCACAGATCGGCGCCAAGGACCTCGCAGTTGCCGCCGAGCCACCAGCAGAGGGTAAACAGGTCGTCTGATGTCATACCGAAGGGTTCGGGCTGGGAAGCGTTCGGTGCGAATGTTGGATCCAGCACGTCGGCATCAATGCTGACGTAGAGGGAGGCTGTCCTGAGACAAGACAGGCGCTCTATAAATCCCGCAGCAGTCACATGCGGCACACCGCCAGGTATGCAGGCGAACTTTGGAAGATCAGTATAAACGGGGGCGAATGTCGCCCAACTGCGGCCGCCCACATTGACCACCTTGGCAATTTGCTCCGCGCGCCGCAGAAAGTCCACAAAGTTTCCGTTATTGGGCGGTTCCTGGGCCGGCCTGTGCATGCCCATGTCAAAATGAGCGTCAAAATACAAGTAAACCATACCGACGCGACCTCCTTGAACCATACCCATCACGTTGGCCATGCTTGCGGTGTGGTCGCAGCCGATCAACACCGGGCGAAGGCCGCTCTGTGTCAAACGGCTGCTGAGGGCAGTCACGTTCCGAATCGCCGTTAGCGGTTCATCGGCGTTCAGTATCCCAATATCATGGCAGGCGCGGGCGCGGGCCTGGGTCCAGGGCAACATGCAAAAGGTGTTCTTCCTCACAAAAGTCGCCGCGCCCGTGTTTGGGCCGCCAAATCGCCGGCCCAGTTCCTTATCAACACCAAAGAATACGATGTCGCCCGAACCGACCGCACTCTGGACTTGCTCCAGTTCCATGATCTGGGCTCCGCCAAACCCGAAACCGAAGCCGGCGGCAGGCTGTGTGGGCATCGAAAAGTATATTTCCATTTTAGCCCCACATGATCCGCGTTGTGAGCTCCATGCGCTTATCAGAACTGGTTTGTCTCCGCCCCTGGCGGCGCCGGCGGCTTCACAGGCTTTTCTTCTTGCGGCCCACCTCCTGGCCCACCTGGCCCGCCGCCTCCAAAGGCCACCATGCGTTGCCGGACCGCGGCATTGTTCTGGAGCACGCCTTCGATGACGGCCTTGCGGCCGGCGGGCACCAACTGCAACAGGTTGTTTTCAGTTTGTGTTATGAGAGTGGTCATCTTTTCGCGCAGATAGGTTATGAGCGCGAACATCTGCCCCGGATCTTCCGGATCGTGCAGGTTCAACGCATCCTTGACCAGCAGGTCGCTCTTGGCGCCCGCTTCAGCCGTGAGCGCGTCCAGTTTCAGCTTGGTCTCTTTGTCTGCGCCTGCGAGCAAACCGTTGGCGCGTTCCTCATACTGAAGCCGCAACTGCACGGCCTTTTGAGCCAACTGCTTCTGGGCTTCGCCCAATTCTTGCTGGAGCAGGTGCTTCTGCTTATCGTACTCGTCTCGCAGCATCTGCAGCGCCCCCTGCTGGTCCGCGCTCAGACTGAGGACGGCTTCCATTTTCCAGCCCGCGCCCGTACCGGCGGGATTCTCGATACCGCCCACAGGCACGTTGATCACCAGGCGCCGCGAACTGCCCAGTGGCAGAGTCTCCAGTTTTGGGTCCTTCGTGCCGGCAGCGATGTTGGCGATGTCCAGTCCAGTCATTCGGCTGATCATCTCCGCAGCATGGCCACGCATGAAGTCCATAGGGCCAGGGCCAAAGCCGGGGCCGGGGCCACGGCCAGGACCAGGGCCGGGGTTGGCATTCTGGCCCTTGCCCTGTTGCGGCGGAGCCGGCTGCGCGGGGTTGTCTGCCTGGCCTGCCAGAGTTGACAACGACAAACTGCACGCACAGATCATCACAATTCCAGGAAGTTTACTCGACATGGCCGTTCTCCTTTCGATTCTCGTAACTGTTCAGTCTCCGAGCCGCGCGCGTAAGCAAGCGGCAATGTCCGCTCCCTTACGGTCGCGGCTCGGACTGAACGGTAACCAATTCTCTGCGCTAGTGGCTGGACAGAGCTTGTCTGGAACATGCCCGCAGGCAAGACGCCCGTGGCACGACATGCCATTTCAGCTCTGTCGAGGCACCAGCCTTGTTGCCCGCTCTCCTGTCAAGGAGAGAAAACGTCACCTTCGCGGCGACCGTTCCGGGGGCGGCGGCGGCGGCAGCAGTGGAATGAACCCGCCCGGTCTCTTGCCGGGCCCCCGTTCCTTCATCCGCTCGGAATGCTGCCGTCGGATATCGATGTACTTGGCCTTCTGCTGTTCGCTGAGCACCTGCATGGACTGCTCCGTGGCATCGTCGAATATCTTCCTCGACTCCCGCTCGATTTCATCAAGCTTCTGCTGGTAGCCGCGCAGAAGTTCGTCATAACGCTGTTGCTGTTCGGTCGGGAACAAGGCGCGCAGAGCCGCGTCGTACTCCTTTTTCGCGGCCTCGCGCCGTTCGTCCTGAACAGGGAAGCCGCCCTTCTCTATGGCCTCGGACCAGATGGCCTTCAACTTGTCCTGCTGTTCCGCGGTCAGATTGAGTTCGTCAACGAAGGGGTCGTGCGGCGGCCCCCTGTGCGCCCACAGCACGCCGATGCAAACCCCGGCTCCCAAGGACAGCAGGACGCACAGGACGAGTAAAGCGACAAGCTTGATCATGGCCTCAGCCCCAAGAGTTTCTGTGCTACCGGATCAATGGTCTCAATGCGCACCGCGGCCAGTTGCGGCATGAGCGCGGCCTGTTCCCAGGCAATGTCGGCCGCGGAATACGTGCGCCCGCCAGTCGTGGCCAGCAGGAAGCCGGACACCAGGAGGAGCAACGAAGCCGCCAAGGCCAGTCCCTTCGACCACCACAACAGTCTTCTTTGCCTGAGGCGGGCACAGGTCAAGCCGGCGTGGTGCGTATGGCGTTCCGCTTCCAGGGCCACAGACAAGAGCAGTGACATCTGCTTCAGGTGCTCCAATTCCAGGGCGCATTCGACACAACCGAGCAAATGCGCCTCGCAGGCGGCCCGCTCGGACGCAGCCAGTTCGCCGTCCAGAAAGGCCCCAATCCGTTCGCAGTGCGGGCATCCCATAGTGAAAACTCCTATTCCCCGTACTCCCTGAGCCGCATCTTCAGTTCCTGCCGGGCGCGGAACAACCGGGATTCCACGGTCCCCGCAGGGAGATTGAGCGTTTCCGCAATCTCGCGGTAGCTCATGCCTTCCAGTTCGCGCAGAACCACGATTTCCCGATGCTCCGGTTGCAGCGTCTGGAGCGCGGCCATGACGTCCATCTTGATTTCGCTGGCCGCGGTGAGCGCCGGCGTGGAGTTTCCGTTCAGCAGCGCGCGAGCCGGCTCGGACAAGCGCAGGCCTTGCCCCGGCCTGCGGTTGCGCCAGTGGCAGAGCGCCGCGCGCTTGGAAAGGATCCCTGACAGCCAGGTCTTGACCGACGACCAGCCTTTGAACGACCCCAAGCCCTCGTAAGCCGCCAAAAAGGTTTCCTGGACGACGTCTTCTGCGTCGCCTGAGCGGCCGACCAGGAAGAATGCCAGCGCGTGAAACAGGTCGCTGTAGCGGCTCATGAGTTCCTCAAATGCTGCGTCGTCGCCCTGCTGCGCCAAGCGCAGGAGCTTCAGGTCCTGATCCGAATCCGGTGCTTGTTCGCCGTGATCAGCACTTGCCAAAACAGGGCGCCCCTTCATCTAAGCCGCGGTTCTTCTCCGCGCAGCACCAGGACCGGAATCCCTGCCACCGGCTTGGCTGGCAGGAGCCCTTCCCTGCCCATTGCGTTCCCCTAGTTGCACCCAAGGGCCGCTTTCTTCCATAAAACTTGCGAGAATTTTCGCCGACAAGCATAGCCGCGGGCAAGCACGCTTCAGTGTCCGAGCCGCGCGCGTCAGCAAGCGGTCACTGCGAGCGCTCCGTTACCTGATATGGGGCAAATGGGACAAGTGTGAGAGATGGGACCGCTCCCTCACGGTCGCGGCTCGGACTGAGCGGTTACTTTGGACTTCTTGCCTTTGCCTTCCGGCTTACCGCCGCATGCTGCTGGACATACTGTTTCAGCGCCTCCCACTGCCGCCAGAAATCGTGCGTCTCGCCGCCCGCCGGGTTCTTGAAGAAACAGGCCGTGTGCTTCATGATGCCCGCCTCGCCACAGCGCCAGGCGTAGTCGGTCAAGCGGACAAGGTCCAGGACGAGCGGCGCGGCGAGCATGGAGTCGCAGCCCTGCCAGATGAACTGCATGATCATCTTCGTGCCCAGGAAGCCCTGGAAATGCACGAAATCCCAGGCGGTCTTCCAATCGTCCAGGCTGGGGCAATAGTCAATCCGCACGCGCGTGTGCAGGGCGGGCGAATCGCCCAGAATTTCGCGCAGCGCCTTGTCCTTGCCCCTGGTTTTCGCGGCGTTGTTGGCCGGGTCGTCGAGCACCGCGCCGTCGCGGTTGCCGAGCATGTTGTAGCCTTCCCAGCTCAGCACCTTCAGGTTCCGCGCGACGAACATGGGGGCCAGCACGGTCTTCATCAGCGTCTCGCCGGTCTTGCCGTCCTTCCCGCAGTGCGGCAAGCCTTTCTCCAAGGCCAACTCCTGCAGCGCGGGAACCTCCGCGCCCAGGCTGGGCGTGAAGTTGACGCAGGCGCAGCCGGCCTCCAGCGCCGCGTACGCATACAGTACTCCGGCGTTGAGGCCCTCGCCGCCGTTCTTCACGGCCTGGCGCAGAGCATTCAGGCTCTGGTAACACGCCGGCAATGTTTCCTGATACGGCTCCGTGGACGCCAGGTTGACCACGACCACGCGCCGCAGCTCGTGCCGCCGCCTGAAGTCCGCGATGTCGGCTTGAAGCTGCTCCGCGATCAGCTTCGCCGTCAGCGCGTCCTCCAACTTTGCGCCCTGCGCCAGGCGAGCGATGGTTTCCCCGCAGCCGAGGGCCGTGGCGGGGCGGATGTCCCGGTCTATCTCGGCGTAGTCTTCCCGCAGCGCGTCCACCAGCGCCGCGGGCAGGAGGCGCGGGCCGTCGCGCAGCTCCGCGGCGGCTTGGAGCAGCGTCACCTGGGAGCGCAATTCGTGGCCGCCGAAGACGAGCTTGTCCAGGCCCGCCAGCCCCAGCGGCTTGAAGTCGCTCAGTTCGGTGACGAGGCCCTGCGCAGGCGCAAGTCCGCGCGCAATCGCCCGCGCCCCGGAGATGGCACAGGTGCTTACCGCGCCCCGTGCCCCGACGATCCAAACTCCCAAAGACTCAGCCATTATTCACCCCTCCGGTGGGACAGGCGTCTCGCCTGTCTCAGACAGGCAGGATGCCTGTCCTACTTGAACCACGCCTCATTTCTTCACTTCCGAGTACTTGAACTTGAAAGTGTAGTTCGCAAACCCCGCGGCGCCCGGCGCTTTGACGACGAAGTTGCGCTCCTCGCCGGGCTGCACGACGTCGGTGATTGTCTTTTCGACGGTCGTCAGCGCGTCGCCGCCGGCCTTGGTGAACTCAATCGTGAGCACCACGTCTTTCACGGGCGTGCTCTTCCCGTTGCGCAGCGCGCCCGCCAGGGACACAGACTTGTCGTCGTTGGCCAGCGCGTCGGTGAACAGCACCTCGACCTCATCCAGGTTCTTGAATTTCGCCGCTTCTATCTTACCTTGCGCCGCCGGCTTGGCGTCGCCAGTGAGGGTCTTATAGCTCACCGCCGGCTCGTAAGCCTCGTAAAGCGGCACACCAGAGATGGTGAACTCCAAAGGCTTGATCTCGCGCGGTTGCAGCTCGCCGGCAAATTCATAAACGTGTTTCTTCAATTCCTTTTTCTTCGGGCCGTAGAACGTCAACGTCAGCTTTATCTCCCCCGCCGCAGACTTCAGCCCGTTGCGCGCCTGGGCGCTCACCTTCAGGTCCTGGTTCTTGGCGCCTTCGCGCTTGAACACGAACTTGGCGACCTCGACATCCTCCGAGTTCGTGAAATCGCCGCCGGAAAGCGCCTGTTCAGGCGGCAGGTCATCGCAGCCCACTTTGATCTCATAGCCGCCATAGTTGCGCGGCGCGCCGGGAACCACGAACGGTATGTTCGCCTCGGCGCCGCCGGCCAGAGTGCCCGAGCCGAGCTTGCCGGACCATTCGTAGATCTTCTTTTGCTTGGTGTCGAGGAACTGGACCGTGATCTTCATGTTCTTGCCCTCGGCAGCGCCTTCGTTCTTGACGTGCGCGGTCCCGCTGAAACGGCCTGAGCGGTCCGGTGTCACCTCGCGCCCGAGCAGCACTACGCTGGCCGTGCCTTCGAGCGGGGACTTGCTCTTGGGCTGAGGCTGGGCCGTGTCGGAACTGCCGAACCACTCTTCTTTCGCGCCGGAACCGTACTGCACCACCAGGCCGTAAGCGCTGAATGCCGGGACAAAATCGCCGGTTGCCGCGGCCTTTTGCGTTTCGCCCGGCTTCAAGCTGCCGATGTTCTTGGTCAGCGGCGTGGCGGCCTTTTCGCCCGTGCCCGTGGTGAACGTGATCGTCGCCGCCACGTCGTTGAGCACGGTCTTGGAGACGTTCTTCAGAGAGAAGTTGACAGTCACGCGGTTGCTGCTGGTGATGGTCTTCCGTTCGCGGCTGTATGACCAACCGGAGACCTCGATCTTGAACCCCTCTTCCTCCGCCGCGCTTGCCAGTGAGAAAAAGACAATGCAACCGCAGATGAACGCAGATAAACGCAGATAGGAGATCCACTGGTTTGCCAACAGCTGTTGTTTTGTTCCCCCTCCCCTTGCGGGAGGGGGTAGGGGGAGGGCCTTTTTTGAACAAATCATTCTTGCCCATCTGCGTTCATCTGCGTTCATCTGCGGTTTCATCTCTCTACCTCCCCAGCCCTGCCAGGCACAAATTCAGCGCATCCAGGGCGTAAGCCGTCGTGAGCACCGGGTCGTTTTCCCACCACCTGTCCGCAGTATTAACGAATGAACCGTCATCTCTTTGCAAAGAAACCATCTGCGCCGCCAAGTCTTTCGCCCAGTTGGCCTTCTTCCCGTCAGCCAGGTCCAATTCGCCCATCCCTGTGGCCGTGAAGGCTTTAGCGAAAGCGATCAGGTAGTAGTAGTAACCCTGGCCAGCAGGGGCGCCGGGCTGTTCCTTGACCGAGTAGTTATTCTTGATCCAACGGAGGGCCGCCTGGAGCGCCGGATCGTCTTTCTTGATGCCGGCATAGATGAGGCTCTTCACGGCCTGATAGGTCATGTTGCCGTAAGGCTTGGGCAGTTCCTTGCCCGAGCGCGTTTTGATCTTGCCTTGCTCGCTGTCGCCCGGCAGATAGACGAAGCCGCCCGTGTTGTCGCCGCCCTTCATCTCGGCCACGTCGTTGGTCTCATCGTTGTCCTGGCAGCGCTTGATGAAGAGCACGGCGTTCTTCCAGGCCGGGGAATTCTCCTCCAGGCCCAGCGCTTTGAGCGCCTCCAGCGAGAAAGCGGTGTTGCTGACGTCCGCGCGCTTGGAGTTGCCGTAGCCGAAGCCGCCGAAGGCGCGCGTATGCTCATCTTTCTTGTAGCCCGTTTCTTCATCGAGCTGGCAGGAGAGGATGAACTTTTTGGCCTTGTCCAGTGTTTCCTTGTAGGCCGGATTCTCCAGGGCCACCAGCGCCAGGGCCACGCAAGACGTGTTGTAGTTTTCAAGGCCGAACTCGGGCAGGGCGACGGCGCCGCTTGGCTGCCGATACGAAAGGATGTACTTCACGGCCTTGGCGATAGCCGGGTTGTCATCGCGCAGTTTGCGCGGGCTGGAGGCCAGGGCTTTGACCACCAGCGCCACGACGCCCGTGACTTTGGCGCCGCGCGCTTGGCCGAACGTGCCGTCGTCGTTCTGCTGTTTCAGCAGGAAGTCCACGGCCTTCTCGGCAGCGGCTTTCACGGCGGCGGCGTCAGCTTCGCCGGCGCAGGCGGAAAATGCAAAGGCGCAGGCAGTAACCAGCATCAGTATTCGTTTCACTTGTTATCTTCCTCCTCTTTGGAGTGCGGCGCCTTGGCGCCGCTTTGAAAACGGTGAACGGTCATCGTTTTCCAGGGTTGTAACAAAAGTTCAGCCACCCCAACGCCATGGCGGTCTTCTTCACATCGGCATCGAACGAACCGTCTTTGTCCTGAAGCTTTAATAGAGCGGTCGCATTCTCATGTTTCGGAGTGTCGAGCGGCAACTCAATGCCATGGTCGTGCATCAGCTTCTGGCAACCAACCAGGCACCGTACTCGGGCGATTATAAAGTCGGGCGTACAACTAGCTGGGCCGAGTGACCTGTTTCGTCCGGCCAAACACTTGTGCTCAAACTGGGTATACGCCTCATTCTTCGTTGCCGTCAACGCCACAATGACCCATGTGTACGCCACTTGCGAAAGCTTGTCGCCCTTGAGCGTCCCATCCTCATTTATCTGCGACAAGATGTACTTCACCGGCTCGCTGATGAACGGCCCGCTGGTCTCCTTGTAGTCACGCGGGTGATTGCACAGAGCCGTGACGCACATTGCCACAGTCTCCACGTCCTTGGCTTGTTCGCCCTTGCCGAAGACCTTTTCCTTGAGATCGAATTGTTCAATCAGCCAATTTCCGGCCTTGTCCGCGGCGGCCTTTATCTCTCGCGGCTCCAATGCGAAGGCGTTTCCGGCCAAGAAGACGGCTGTCGCCGCAAGACAAACGACGGCGGGCACGCCGCGTTGCCTACTATGGGAAGAATGGGAGGAATAGGAATTATAGAACCGCTCCCTTACGGTCGCGGCTCGGATTTCGAATTTCGAGTTTTCCTTTTCCCTTTCCATCATTGCTGTTTCCTTCGGATTTCGGATTTCGTGTTTCGGATTTCCCTGTAGTACCGCTGCAACTGTTCTCTCACGTCCCCGAAGTTCTGCTCAACCGTCGCCATGGCCCGCTCCGTGAAGTCCGGTATCTGCGCCGCGCCGGCGACGGAGCCCGCGGTTCCCTCGTTGGGTTCGTTGCGGCCCGCGCTCTCCTGGGCCCCCTCCTGAGTACCGGTCTTATCCGCGCCGTTCTTGATTGCAACTTCGCTGCGCAAGGAGTTCAACAGTTCACGCACTTCAGGGGACAACTCGCTTTCCGGCACACTGCCGATCTTCTTGAGCAATTCCTTGAGCGCCTCGGCCTTTGCCGCGGCGGGCAGCAGCGGGTCGGTAGCCTTGAGCTGGAACGCCAGCAATTCCGTCGGGTTCAGCACTTGCACGTGCGGCGCATGGCTGTCCCCCGACGCAGCGCCATTCAGTCCGCCCCCGTCGCGCAGGCCTGCCAGGCCGCTGAGTTCGTTTGCCGCAAGGCCCCGCGCCGTCCGGGCGCGCGGAGGCATCAGCAAAGCGCAGCAGAGCAAGAGCAGAGCCAGCCACAGCGCCCGGCTCCATTCCGGCAGCCGGATGGGCAGCAGGCGCTTGGGGTCGAAGCGCGCCGCGAGCGCCAGCGTGGCCGCAGCCTGAGCCTGGCGGAACCCGCGCTGAAGTTCGAGGTCCCCTCCCCCTGCCGCCTCCCGCAAGCGGTCCCCTCCCCCTACCCCCTCCCGCAAGGGGAGGGGGAAGGGCGCCGCCACGCGCAACTGATACCACGTAACCAAGTGCTCAGCCGTGCCCGCCCGAACGTCCATGCGCAGGGCGACGGTCTCCAGCAGGGGATTGGGGCGGGCATAGACCAGCGCCAGCGTTGCCGCGGCCATCAGCAGCGGCAAGACCAGCGCCCCCTGCACCAAAACCGTACCCACGCCCGGCATGGCCCCTGGGCCAACGGGAAACAGGCGCAGAACAAAGATCAGCACGGAAGCCAGAACCACGCCCGCGCCGAAGGCCGCCAATCCCGCCCACAAGGCCCGTTCCGCGCGCAGACGCCACGCGCCCCGCAAAAGCAAGACTTCGAGGCCGGCTTCAGTCATGGAAGTATCCTACAGCAACAGGCGTGCCGATAGCCAGAGTAGGCAGGATTCCGGGGACATGACCCGATTTCCGGCTGTTTGGAAATCAGGATCGTGTCCCCGGAATCCCCGATTTCCGGCTGTTTGGAAATCGGGTCATGTCCCCGGAATCCACCTGCATTGTACACTTGCTATACTGCGCGCGGCTGAAATCCCGGCTGCTCTACTCGACGCTCGGCGCCCCGCCCTCAACTTTGAGCTTGGGGGCCGCGCCCTCCTTCAACTCAATGGTCTTGGCGGTGACCTTCGGCCCGAGGGTTGTGAAGTCGAGAGTATAGAGGCACGCATCGCCCTTGGACTGCACGGCGAGGACGGCGACCTTGCTGGGGCCGAGGTACGCGACTTGCACCGGCACGCTGGGCTTCACAGAGCAGAGGCGTTCCCATTCCCACTTTGCCCCGTCAGGCGATTTGATCCTCTGCACCCAGTAGACCTCATCATAGCCCTCTTCGTTCCGCACCTGGTAAAGCTGATAGTCGAAGTTGGGCGTGCCGCGCTCATAGAACTCCCAGTTGCGCTTCAGTTCCTCGATCTTCTGATCTACGGCCTTGAAGGGCAGCACACGGAACTTCTCTTCGTTCGATTCCGCGAACCTGCTCGGCTTGGCGCTGTTGCCGAGCGCCTTATATACAGCTTTGATGGAGTACAGGCCCGCCTCGCTGATCCGATAGAACTTGCCCACGGGCAGCGCATACGGGGGCGAGCTTTCCCCTGCCGCCAGGTACTTGGTTTCCGCAATGTCCACGAGTGAGATGGTATCCGGCTTGTTGTCACGCGGGACTAGAACCGGCTTGGCGCCCTCGGGGACCGTCTGGCCTTCTTCAGGCAGTTTGGTGATGACGAAATCAATCACGTCATGCGGCCCGAGTTCCGGCTCCACGTAGGCCGCGCCCAAGCTCTTGGGGTTGACCGGCCAAGCTTCTATGTCAGTCTTCCCTTTCTTCTTGTCGGCGACCGCTGAAGTGGCGCTCAACGCTGCATCCTTGGATTCCGTCTTCTTGAGTTCGCTTTCCAGGGCCACCAGTTCTTCCACGCTCACAAAGTCGGCCTTGTCAACGGAGACGGACTCTTTCTCCCGTTTCTCTTTTTCGGAGGTATTGACCAGCGTAATCTCTGCGATCAGGTTGAGCACGGGGTCGGTGGCGCCGCGGACATAGGTGTCGCCCTTGGGCAACGCCAGCTTCACGTCCACGAGGTTCTCGCCGAAAGAATCAGCCGCCTGCGCAGACAGGCCCAAACCGGCCAGCACCGCCAGCACCGCCCAGGAACTTTTCGGAAGCATAGTTGCGTTGCCCCTTTCCCCGCAGGGTTGCCAATGAACCAATGTCTTTCTAGCCGGAAAAGGCGCGGGCGTCAAGCAGTAGGACAGCCTTTCCAGGCTGTCCGGACAGGGCGGTAGGACAGCCTTTCCAGGCTGTCCGGACAGGCTGGAAAGCCTGTCCTACTGCTCCACTTCCAGCACCAGCCGCGGGCGCAGGGACGCGTCCTTCAGGGACTCGAGGTCGGTCTCCGGGTAGAAGCGCACATGGTAGTTGGGCTCGCCGTTGACGACGCGCAACAGGAAGCCCAGGTTCTGGGTTTTGCCGGCCAGCACATCCTGCACGTAAGCAGTTACGTCCCAGGAGCGCCACACGTTCTTCCTGTTGTCGAGTGTGAGCTTGGCGTCCTCCTTCGCTTCGGCGTCCGTGTCGCTGGAGGCGCCCGGAGCGCCCCAAGCCGCGCTCTTGGTGTGGTCGTAGCTCATCCACGTGCCGGCGTCCGGAACCCAAGGGCGTTTCAGCCTGAAGAGCGCAACGGCAGCGCCGGCGAACTGTGGCGAGTCAATCTGGTACAGTTCCAGCGCCGCCCGTTTGACGCGCGCCTTGCCCAGTGCCGCCTCCAGGCCATCGAACTTGATGAGCGCCCGCTGGGTGCCGCCGGCAGCCCCGGCCTTGAGCCCGTACTGCACCCCGACGTCGGTCTTGTTCACACTGTCCGGGTATTGCGAAATCTGGTCCGTCACCAGGCCGGCGTAAGCCGGCGTGGGCGCCACGCCATTCTGCAGGGTGATGCGCGCGCCGGCCGCCTTGCGCAAGAGCTTCTCCGCATGCTCCACAGGCGCGCGCCGCGCCTCATCCAACGGCGTCAGTTCTTCCAGCGCGGCGATTGCCGGGCGCACCGCCTCCAGGGCGGCCGCAATCTTGTCGTCATCACCGCTGTGGACTGCGCCGTCCAGCTTGTGCAGCTTCTGCGCCAGGTCCTCATCCAGCAGCTTTATCTTCTCCAGCTTGAACCGCTCGGCCCAGTGCAGTGGCAAGGCCTGCCTGGCATTTGCCCAGGCCTTGGACAGGAATGTGGCGGCAGCCGCGGGATTCTCGTAGGCGCTCAACGCCCACAGCGCGGGGTGCAGGTTCTTGGGAGCGAGGTCCTTATCGTCGAGTATCTTCACCAGGCCGGCCGCTGCGATTTTCTCCACCTTGACGCCCATGCGCGCGCCGTTGGCCACCGCTACGAACAACTGCCGGCCTTCCGCGCCGTCCAGCGTGCCTTCCACGCTCCCGTGCCGCAAGGCCAGCGTCACGCTGCGTTTTTCCGCGCGCGCTTTCGCCAAGGCCAGGTCGTAGAGCTGACGGATGCCTGCCAAGTCCGCCGCGCAGCCCTCCAGCACCTTTGCAGGCTCGGAGACGCCGCCTTTCAAGAGTGTCTGCTGCTCGGCCGGCTGGCACATCTTCGCGGCCGCATCCAAATCGCCGTCGTTCACCGCGGCGCTCAGGCGTGAGAAGAACTCCAGCCAAGCCGCCCGCAACGCCGCCTCTGCCACTTGCTGCTGCGCTTCCTTGGCGTGTGTTTCCATCCCCAGCCGCGCCGACAGTGCCGCCGCCTCTTGGCGGAAGAGCGGATCACGATGCGCAAGGAGCGCGGCCAAGCGCGGCCCGCCAATCTCCCCCGGCGCTTTCTTGCCCAGTGGCGGATTAGCGGGGGGGCTGTGCGAGAGCTGCAGGATTTCTTTCTCGGCTGCAGCCAGGGCGCCGGCTTTTTCCTCAGTCCGCCGTTGCGAGATGCTCTCCCTCAGCGCCTGCAATTTCGCCACGCCGGTGCGCACTGCCCAGGGGGATTCCCGAGGCAGCGCTTGCGCGGCCGCATCCACGGTTTGCAGCGCAGCCGGGAAGTCCTGCTGCTCAGCCAGGTCCGCCGCGTCCTCGGCGGCCGCGCGCGCCTGCGAGCGCGCCAGCGAATCGAGCGCGGCGAGCATGAACTCCCGGACGCGCAAGGCCGCGCTGCGCACGGCCTCTTCGGATGACTGCACGTACGGAGTCAGGCGCACCACGCCGCGGCCCAGATCGAATGTGGCATCGTCCCGCGCCAGCGCAGCCAGCACTTCGACCTCGGCCAACGCGGCTGCCCCAGGCGTCAAGGCGCTGGGCGGCTGGGCCAAAGTTGTTGTTTCCCCTCTCCCCTCGGCGTGGGGAGGGGCCAAGGGTGTCATCTCCCTTGTCCCCTCCGGGGAGAGGCCAGGCTGAAGAAGGACCGGCGCTTCCCCCTGCCCTCGCGGGCCAGAAGCAACGGATGCAGACCGCGCAGCACCGGAAGCAGCCATTGCGGATTCGTGGTATTTCCAGAGCAGCGAAAGCAAACACGCCGCCGAACCAAGCAGGATCAGCAAGGCCAGCCGTGTGCGCAATGGAAGGGAACCATCCGGCGGTATGTTCTCAGCGTCCGTTGCCATGGGTGCCTCAGCGATGTGATGACGCTCCCCGTTCATGTAAAGACGACGGAGAAGGCGTGCGAATAGTGCAGCTATTTTGCAAAAGAGTTCCTGCCGCAGTCTTGCGCTTCCTCCCTCTCCCCTGTGGGGAGAGGGTGGCACTTTAGCGCCGGGTGAGGGTGCCACGCCACGCCCGTCGTTGCCCCCTCACCCCGCGTTCGCTGCGCTCACGTCGGCCCTCTCCCCACGGGGGAGAGGGCGTGTGCTTGATATAGCCGGGAAAAATGAGAAAGTCCATCTAATGTGGAGGAAAGAACATGCTGATCGCAAGACCTGCTCTCTGCTCAAACACTGCGCTTCTGCTTAGGTACGTTGCCGCAGCGGCGGTCTGGTGCGTCCTGACTGCCCCGGCCGCCGAGAAGGCCGCCCGTGACGACACCGCCTCCGAGAAACTGGGCTGGCGTCTCAGCATGGCTTCGTACACTCTGCGCGCCATGTCCTTCATGGAAGAGGCGGACGCTCTCGTGGCATTGGGCATCAAGTACGTGGACATTCACCCTAATATGGCGTTGAGCCCGGCCGACAAGACCAAGACCAACCACAACCTGCCTCCGGAACTTCAGGAACAGATGAGGAAGAAGCTCAAGGATGCGGGCCTCCAGGCGGTGTCTTACGGCGTGGTAGGGCTGGGCGACAGTGCGGAATCCGCCAGGAAGGTCTTCGCCTTTGCCAAAGCCCTGGGCGCTGAGAACATCGTCTGCGAAGCCAAGCCCGAACAAATGGCTTACCTGGAGAAGCTGACCGAGGAGTACGGCGTCAACATCGCCCTGCACAATCATCCGCAACCGTCCATCTACTGGAATCCTGAGACCGTCCTCAAGGCCGTTGAGGGGCATGGGAAGCGGCTGGGCGCCTGCGCCGATACGGGGCATTGGAACCGCTCCGGTCTGGAGCCGGTTGCCTGCCTCCAAAAGCTCAAAGGCCGCGTCATCAGCCTCCATTTCAAGGATGTCGTCGAGTCGGGCAAAGGCTGGACTGACGTGCCCTGGGGCACGGGCCAGTCGAACGTGAAAGGCATGCTCGCCGAACTGAAGAACCAAGGATTCAAGGGGGTCGTCTCGATTGAGTATGAGCACGGCACCGGCCAGCAGTTGCTCGACGACATCGCCAAGTGCGTGCAGTTCTTCGACAAGACAGCGGCGGAACTCGCGGCCGGGGAGAAGTAAGTCTGGCCAGGGAGCAGAACCGCACACTTATCAATGGGGTGGCCGTGGACTACCGAACTGTTTCCAATAGAGTTCCTTGAACGGGTTTTGCGGCGGGCCGACTGCGTTCTCGTTTTCCACGGTTGCGGGCAGCACTTCGGCCCACCATTTGTCGTAGGCCGCGCGCATGTCCTTGACCACGTCAGGGAACAGCTCGATCACGTTCTTGGTCTCGCCGGGATCGTCCTGGATGTCGAAGAGCTCCTTGTTGTTGACGAAACGGAAGCGGCTGCTCCGTACCGCGCAACCGGCGAACTTGGCCGCCTCGGCCTTGCCTTTCGGCCAGCGGCCAACGTGAACGAAAATGTACCTGTCGGCCCAGGGCGCTGCCGCGTCCCTCAAGAGCGGCATGAGACTCCGGCCGTCGAGTTTGACCTCTTCCGGTATCTTGGCGCCGGCAAGTTCGGCCAGGGTGGGAAAGAGGTCAATGTGGGCCGCGAGCTTGTCCACGTCCACGCCCGCCTTGAGCACACCCGGCCAGCGGAAGAACACCCCGGAGCGCGTGCCACCTTGGTACGGCCCGCCCTTCGCCCCGCGCATGCCCGCATTGTACAGGTGGCCCAGCGAATGGCCGTTGTCGCCGCCCATGAAGATGAGCAGCGTGTTCTTCTCCAGGTCCCATTCCTTCAGCTTGGCTATGAACTTGCCAACGTTCTCATCAATGTTGGTGATCATGCCGTAGTAGGCCATTGCCTCCTTGTCCAAGCCCGTGCCTTCGTACATTTTCACGTACTTCTCCGGGCACTGATGCGGCATGTGCGGAGCGTTAGTAGGGATGTACGCGAAGAAGGGCGCGTTGCCCCCGCGCTTCTCGCCGATCCACTTCAGCGCCTGCTCGAAGAACACGTCAGTGCAGTAACCGCTGGTCTTCTCGAAAACGCGGTTGTGCAGAATGGCGGGGCTGAAGTAAGTGTTGCCGGGCGCGTCGCCGCAACTGCCCGGGTACGTCTGCCCTATGCCGCCGCCGCCGTGGATGAAGACTTCATCGAAGCCCCGCTGGTCCGGCTGGTATGGGGCCTCGTCGCCGAGATGCCACTTGCCGAAAATCCCAGTCGTGTAGCCGGCCGGCTTGAGCACCTGTGCGATGGTCACCGCCTTCAGGCTCATGCGCTCCCGCTCCTGGATAGTGTGCGTCACTCCGGAACGGAACTCATGGCGCCCGGTCATTATCGAGCAGCGGGTCGGCGAGCAGGTCGGGCTGACGTGGAAGTCGGTGAAGCGCAGGCTGTCCTTGTGCAGTTGGTCGAGATTGGGCGTCTGGATAATCGGATTCCCGTGGCAGCCGAATTCACCGTAGCCTTGGTCGTCGGTGATGATCAGGACGATGTTGGGGCGCGCGGGAATCTCAGCAGCAGCCAGACAGGCAGCGGGGAAAAAACAGAACAGCGCCAGAGCCGCCGATCTTGATCCTATGCCAGACAACAACGCGGGATTCATTGGCTCCCTCCGACCTAACGGCATTGCCGAGTGCGCACAGATCTTCGGCAAGACGGATGTCTTGGTGTCAAGGGCATGAGGTCAAGACAACAACATTGGCGAACCTCGCCTGACACGCGCTTCAGGTCAACCCGTCGCCGCTGCGCCTGATGCCCCCACCCCGCCCTGCTGCTCCGTCCACAGCAGGCGGTAAGTTGGCGAATCCCCCAGCAGTTCCTGGTGTGTGCCGATGGCCTCAATCCCGCCGCCGTCGCCGAAGACCACGATGCGGTCCACGTTGCGCAGGGTGCTGAGGCGGTGGGCCACGATCAGGCTGGTGCGGCTCACGACCAGTTTATCGAGCGCCTCCTGCACGCGCCGTTCGGAAAAAGCATCCAGTGCGCTGGTGGCCTCGTCCAGCAGCAGGATGGGCGCGTTGCGCAGGATCGCCCGCGCCACGGCGATGCGCTGCCGCTGCCCGCCGGAGAACAGCTCGCCGCCCCGCTCGCCGCACAAGGTCTGGTAGCCCTGCGGCTGGGCCATGATCTCCTCATGCACCATCGCGGATGCGGCGGCGGCGCTGACTTCCGCGTCGCTGGCCCCAGGCTTGCCGTAGCGGATGTTCTCTGCGACCGAGGCGTGGAAAAGGAACGGATGCTGAGTCACCAACGCCATCTGCGCGCGCAGGCTGGCCAGTGTGACGGTGCGGATGTCAACCCCGTCTATCAGGATGCGCCCGCTGGTGGGATCGTAGAAACGCAGCAGGAGCGAGAGCAGCGTGGACTTGCCCACGCCCGTGCGGCCGACGACGCCGATCTTCTCCCCGGCGTTGATTTTCAGGTTCAGACCCTTGAGCACGGGGCCGCGCCCGTAATCGAAGCACACGTCCTCAAACGCAATCTCGTGCTTCAGCACCGGGCACGGACTCGCCCCCGGCGCTTCGCGGATGCCCGGTTCAATGTCGAGGACTTCGAAGGTGCGTTCGGCCGAGGGGAGCAGTTCCGCCATTTCGCCCATAGTGCTGACCATCGCCCCTACCGGGCCGCGCAGGGCCACCAGGGCCACGAGGAAAGTGACGAAGGCGGCCACGTCAACCTCGCCCGCATGAGTAATGCGCAGGGCCCCGTAGAGCAGCACCGCGATCAACCCCATGCCCAGGACGATTTCCGTCAACGGCCGCTGTATGGCGCGGCTGCGGTTGCGGCGCAGGCCCGTGCGGAACAAGCTGTAGGCCAGTTCGTTGAAGCCCCGGCCCTCTTTTTCGGCCGCCTCATAGGCATGGATAATGCGCATGCCGGTAAGCTTCTGGAGCATGGCTTGCGCGAGCTCCGCGGTCTTCTCCTGGTAGCGTTTCTGCTGTTTGGCGATGTTCTTGATCGTCTTGCGCAGCGGTATCACCAGCAAGGGCAAACCCAGCCCGCCTATCAGGAAAAGGTACCAATCCAGGTACAG
>JBEKKG010000022.1:0-18937 GCA_050010835.1 Planctomycetota bacterium | reverse complement strand
CCGGGCGAGACGCGCGAACTCGCCGTCGTGGTGCCCAAACATACGCCTGGCGGGCTGTGCGATCTGGTGTCCGAGGGCGGCCTGCTGGTGGCCACCGTGGTCCAGCCGGAGCAGGCCGACAACGAGGCCTATCTGAAGAACGAACTGCTGGCCCTGCTGGAGTGGCATCCCCAGGCGGTGGTCATGGATCTCGGCCGCGTGTCCAATCTTTCCGCGGGCTGCTTCAAGGAGTTGGCCGGAGTGCGCGACAGGCTGCACGAAGCGGGCGCCAAGTTCGCGCTCTGCAGCCTGACGCACGCCCTGCAGCAGAAGATCCAGACCCTGAAGACCAAGGACGCGCTGGAGGTCTTCGACAACCTGTCCAGTGCCGTGGTCGGGCTGAAACGCTGACACACCACTTCCTGCCACAGAGGACACAGAGGACACAGAGAAAATGGATTAAACAAAAATCCTCTCTGTGTTCTCTGTGTCCTCTGTGGCTGATCTTTCGTTCAGCCCGCGGCTTGCAGATAAAAGCCCGACGCCGTGGCGCCGCACCCCACGAACTGCCCGAGAACCGGTTGCCCCACTCTGCTCCCTCTTAACCTCCGAGTATGATCCGCAATAGTCCGCTGAATCAGCTTGGGCAGGCTGGTGGGGACAAGGGGCTTTTGCAGAATCCAGAGATAGCCTTCCTTGGCCAGCACCATCCGCAACGTGCCGCTGATATTCCGGTCGGTCATCAGCAGCACGGGGACTCCTGCCAACTCCGGCACACTTAGCCGCAGGAAAGCCAGCAAGGCGCGGCCATCCAGGCCTTCGGTGTCCCAACTCACCAGGATCAAGTCTGGCGCCTGTTTCCCTGCGATTCGAGCGGCCTCAGACGCGGCAGAGGCCTTAAATACCTCCATACCCGATGCCTCCAAGACCATCTGAAGCAAGGCCCCGTGTAGAGGGTTGTCCTCCAAGAGCAAAACGCTGGGCCTGCTCACACACGGAATGGCTCTGCTCAATGCCATGTTAATTCCCTCCCCGGTTGCTGTCCGCTTTTCCGGACTTCTGGAAAAATCCTGTTTCCCCTGCGCTCTGTCCGGTGCGCCGGCCACTTCCGTGCGCCGGAAAGAAGGACCGCAAGACCAAGGCCAAAGGAGGCATTAGAGAATGGAAAGAATGGGAAGGATGGGAAGGATGGGAAAGATGGGAAGAAGATGATAATGAGTCCTCCCATCGTTCCCTTGTTTCCCATTCTTCCCATTCACTCCCCTCGTGGACGGGGGTGGCCCGGGGGGACTGAACGGTTACAAAATTTCGAGAACCATTCTGTTGATTCTCCCTGTTGTTCTCTGCGCTCTCTGAGTCTCTGCGGTGAAGAATGCGGGCTAATGCCTGACACGTCCGCCGGGGCCGGAGCCAAGCTCGCGCCCCAATGACAAAATGCGTCCCTTCAGGCAGCCGTGGCAGGCCAGCGCGTCCTCGAAGATGCAGGCCTTGGCCGGGTAGATCTCATACAGCGCGCGGTACTGTAGCGGGGTCAAATTGGGCATGACAACGTTGGCGCCGCGCCTGAGGCCCAGTTCCCGGCCCGTGGCCTTGTTCAGCGTGGCCAGCGCGGTGGTGCTGGGGATGTTGGCCTCGGGGCAGGCCAGCCGCGTCAGGGCCACGGTCTTGTAGCACATAAGCTCAGTGTTGGGCGCTTGGTCTCCCGGCGGAATCCGTCGTTTCCATTCCACGGGCGGGACGCCCGTGGTACCACGAGCGTCTCGCTCGTGCATGTCCACAGTGCCCAGCGGAGTGGCGGGGTGCGAGATGTACGGCCCGACGCCGATCATGTCGAGGTCCAATTCGGCGAAGAGCAGGATGTCGTTGGCGAGGCTGTCATAAGTCTGGCCTGGAATGCCGATCATCACCCCGCTGCCGACTTCGTAGCCCAAGGCCCCGAGCTGCCGCAGGATGGCCAGCCGGTCTGAAACCCGGTCTGGCAACGAAGGATGGATGAGACGGTAAAGTTCCGGATCGGAAGTCTCGAAGCGCAACAGATAGCGGTCCGCCCCGGCTTCTTTCCACAGCGCCAAATCCTGCTCGGGCCTCTCGCCCATGCTCAACGTGACGGCCAGCGGCGTTGCGGACTTAATGCGCCGGACCACCTCCGCCAGCCACGGCCCCGTGATGCCGTAGTCTTCACCGGCCTGCATGACGACTGTGCCGTAACCGAAGGAGACGGCCTTGTGCGCGCAGTCGAGGACTTCCTCCGCGCTCATGCGATAACGCTTGAGCGTCTTGTGGCCGGCGCGCAAACCGCAGTAGCCGCATTCGCGCACGCAGTTGTTCGAGATTTCGATCAGCCCGCGCAGATGCACGGCCTCGCCGACGTGCGCGCGGCGCGTCTCATCGGCCAGACGCCAAAGTTCCTTCAGGCGCTTGGGGTCGTCTTCGCGCAGCCTGGAGAGGATTTCAGATTTGTTCATCGAGGGCAATCTTACGGCGGCGGCGCGGCGGAGTAAAGCCCCATCGCTTTGGAGTGCGGCGGCTTGCCGCCGCTTTGGAGTGCGGTGACTTGTCACCGCTTTGAAAGCGGCGGCAAGCCGCCGCACTCCAAAGGCAAAATACGGGACAGGTCGCCGCCGCTCTCAGTGGAACTAAAATTCATTTTTTCTTTGGTTTTGTACTTGACATCTAAATGAATGATGATACTATAATAGATGGTACGCAGGTGTGGCAGTAGGGCGGGCCTCCTGGCTCGCCCCGCTTGCGGAGCCAACAGGGCAGGCGATCCAGAGGATCGCCCTACGGGAGGAGCAGGTCAATGGAACCGAAATACGATCAGGAGGACTGGCAGTTCATCGTCGAGATTCACGCCAAGCTCGGCTGCAACGTCTCTGAAACCCTGCGGATGCTGCGAACCAGGTACCCGAAGTACGCGCATCTCGCAAGGAAGACGTTTGAGGAGTACCTCGATTCCGAGGAGGGCAAGAAGATGCTTGCGGAGGTGCTGGAGTTCAACGCGGCGCAGGTCGAGGCGGAGCTGGCCCGCAACAGGCAGAAGTGGAACGCCATGTCTCTGTACAGGCTTTGGGAAGCCTGCACCAGGGAACTGCTGATGCTCGCCTTGGCTGGTGACAGAGACGCCGTACGGAAGGCCATTCAGTACCTGAGGATGGCCAACACCATGCTCAAGACCGTCCAATTCGATCAGCAGCTTGAAGGAGCGGGTGGCGAAAAGGGAATGCTCATGCCTGGCATGCAGGAACTGGTGGCCCAGGCTGTCCAGCCTTGTGGTGCAGGCGTCCCGCCTGCGCCTGCCTTGAGTGCAGGCAAGATGCCTGCACCACAAATCCAAGCAGCTCAAAACTGTGGTGCAGGCGTCCCCGCCTGCGCCCCGGCTGCCGCGCAGAAGCCTCAGCCTTCCAGCGCAGCCACCCTGGCAGGTATCCTCGCCTGTGCCGCCGCCTGCACCCCGGCAAGCCCTTCTGCCATAGCGCGTAAAATAGCAAGTGCCGTTTCCGCACCGCGCACGCCAGCAAGCGCCCCGTCCACCAACCCCGGCGCGGAACGGCTCTTGGCCACAGATAAACACAGATGAACACAGATTTGCAGGTGGCTCTTTGAAAACTCAATAAGGCGCGTCCATCAGTTGTCCATGCCAAGGACACTCTGCCTATGGGCACCCCAAAGCCCCAAGCCGAAGCCAAGCGGGAGTAGTAAAATCACCAAAGGACTCGCCGCTTGTGCCGCAATCCTCCTGGATTGCGGCAGGGGGAAGGGCCACAATCCAGGAGGATTGTGGCACAGCCAAGGACGCTCTGCCCACGCACACCCCAAAACCACATGTGCGTCTCCGGCAAGGCATATATCCAGGAATAGTAAAATTACCAAAGGATTTGCGGTTCACCTGCCCGCCGCCCTGTACGCCTCCAACGCCCCCGGAAATGGCTCCAACGCCCGCTCAAATATCCCCAGGCTATAGGCGATTGCCAGGCCGTAATTCGTGATGGGCACGCCCGCTTGGCGGCAGTGCAGGATGCGGCTTAGCATCTCGCGGCGGTTCAACATGCACGCGCCGCAATGAATCACGAGCTTGTAGGGCGTCAAGTCCGCCGGAAAATCGTGGCCTTGCACGATCTGAATGTCCAGCTTGCCGCCGACGTACTGCGTCAGCCACCGCGGGATCTTCACGCGCCCGATATCTTCGCCGATCGGGTGGTGCGAGCAGGCTTCGGCGATGATGATGCGGTCGCCGGCCTTAAGCGTCTCGATGGCCAGCGCGCCTTGCACTTGCGTGAGCAGATCGCCCTTGAAGCGCGCGAACAGGATGGAGAAGCTCGTGAGCGGCACGTCCCGCGGCGTATCGGCGGCGACTTTGAGGAACGCTTGCGAGTCCGTGACGACCAGCTTGGGCGGAACCTTGAGCCGTTCCAGAGCGCTCTTCAGTTCGCGTTCCTTCACCACCAGGCAGTAGGCGTCGCTGTCGAGCAGGTCTCGGATGGCTTGGACCTGAGGCAGGATGAGGCGGCCCTTGGGAGCTTCCTTGTCAATCGGCACGACGAGGACAGCCATCTCGCCGGGGCCGACCAAATCGCCCAGGATGGCGGGATTGTTCACGAAGTCGCCGGGCGCGGCATCCAGGAGCGCCTGGCGAAAGTCAAGAATGCCGGCGCCGGTCAAGGCCGAGACCGGCACAGTCTTGATCTTCTGCTCCGCCAGCTTCGCGATGACTTCGGGCTGGACCTGGGCCAGATCAATCTTGTTGAAGACCACCACGGCCGGGACCTTGCGGGCGCTCAGTTCCGCGAGAATCTGTTCCTCAAAAGCGCCCCATGTACCGGCTTCGGCCACGAGCACGCCCAGGTCGGTGCGGTCGAAGACCTGCTTCGTTCTTTGCATACGCAGCTCGCCCAACATGCCGCTGTCGTCGAGGCCCGCGGTGTCAATGAACAGGACCGGCCCCAGCGGCAGCAGTTCCATCGGTTTTTCAACCGGGTCCGTGGTCGTGCCGGCCTGGGGCGAGACGATGGAAACCTGTTGCCGCGTGATGGCGTTCAGCAGACTGGATTTGCCGACGTTGCGCCGGCCGAAAAAGCCAATGTGCAGGCGGAGACTTTTGGGGGCGCTCTGCATGTTCATAATCTATCCGTGTTCATCTGTGTTCAATTGGTGGTGTCCCCAACCGGCACACTGCTTCGGGGCTGATCAGCTCCTCAAACTGCGCCGCTGTAAGAAGCCCCTCCGCCAGGACGACTTCACGGATGGTCTTCCCCCGCTCCTGCGCCAACTTCGCCACACGCGCGGCGGCTTCGTAACCGAGGGCCGGCAGCAGAGCGGTGGCGATGGCGGTGGAGCCTTCCACGTGAGCGCGGCAGCGGGCCTCGTCCGCGGTCAGGCCTTCCACCGCAAACTTGCGCAGCATGTCGTCGCTGTTGGCCAACAGCTCCAGGTCTTCGAGCAGACAGGCAGCCACCAGAGGCAAGAAGGGGTTCAGTTCCAGATTGCCCGAGGCGCAGGCCAGGGCAATAGCCTGGTCGTGCGCCATGACCAGCATGGCGGCTTGGCTGGCGGCCTCTGGAATCACGGGGTTCACCTTGCCGGGCATGATGGACGAGCCGGCCTGGCGCGCGGGCAGCTTCAGTTCCCCCAACCCGGCCTCCGGCCCCGACGAGAGCAGCCGCAGGTCGCTGCAGACTTTGAGCAACGACACGGCATGGGCTTTCAGGATGCCCGAAACTTCCACGAACACGTCCGCGTTCTGAGTGGCCTCGACCAGGTTTTCCGCGCGGGCCAGGCCGATGCCAGTCAACTCGCGCAGCGCCTCGACTGCGCGGAAGATGAACTGCCGCGGCGCGGCCAGGCCCGTCCCGATGGCGGTGCCGCCCAGATTCACCACGCGCAGCCGTTCCTCGCACTTGTAGATGCGCCAGCGGTCGCGGTTGAAGGCTTCCGCGTAGGCGGCCATTTCGCGGCCCAGAGTAATCAGCACCGCATCCTGCAACTGCGTGCGGCCCACCTTGACCACGTGCGCGAAGCGCTTTTCCGCGGCCTGGAACGCTTCCTGCAAGGCCAGGACGCGGGCTTCCAGGACGCGCAACAGGCGGATCGCCGCCAGCTTCAGCGCCGTGGGATAGGTGTCGTTGGTGGACTGATGAAGGTTGATGTCGTCGAGAGGCGAGATGCGTTCGTACTTGCCGTGCGGCTCGCCCAACAACTCCAGGGCGCGGTTGGCGAGCACCTCGTTCACGTTCATGTTGGTGCTGGTGCCCGCGCCGCCCTGGAGGAGATCCACGCGGACGTGTGCCGTCATGAGGCCCCCGGCCATCTCGCGGCAAGCGCGTTCGATGGCGTCGGCCTTGGCCGGGTCGCTGGACCAGAAGCCCAGCG
The DNA here is from genome assembly GCA_050010835.1 of Planctomycetota bacterium. Taxonomy (GTDB): domain Bacteria; phylum Planctomycetota; class SZUA-567; order H5-PLA8; family H5-PLA8; genus JAPLOD01. Next base: position 12,589 of record JBEKKG010000022.1, on the reverse strand, counting down.
CGCGGTTGGTCTGGGCGCAGGCCAGTTTCACCAGTCCATAAGCGCGCACCAACTCCGGGTGGACGGGCCGGCCTGTGAGCGGGAAATTCTCCAGAGCGCGCGCGGTGTGAATGCCGTGCAGGGCTTGGGCAGGAAGCTCCAGGGCGCCCAGAAGGTCATGCTCGGTGCGGCGGCTTGGTTCCACGTCAGTCCTTAATGCTTGAACACCATCTTCTGCACTTCGACCCCGGCAATGGCCTTCAGCGCCTTTTCGAACTTCCGGATCTCACTGGCCGGGCCGATCATCTCCAGAACAATCATGCCGCTGGGCGAGCAGTAGTTGTCGTGGACATCATGCAGCCCCAAGCGCGTCCGGATGCTGCAGCCAAAGTCCGTGAACACTTTCTGCACAGTGGGCACACACTTCACCCGATCGCTGATGTGTACGCCGTAGATGAGATGTTCTTTCTGCTTCTCCATGTGAAACCCTCCTCCTTTGGGAACAACGCCAAATCCTCTCGTACTGATCCCCTCTGCGTTCCTCTGCGTCCTCTGTGTTGAGGAATACGGCTAACAGAAGACGTCCCGTTTGCCTGCGCGGACCTGATGCAGCAGCTTTTCCGAGATGGCGCGGTGCCCGGGTTCCATTCCCGCCAGGGCCGCCGCGATACGCCCTTCGCCCACCTGCCGCGTCTCGGGCGCAGCGTAGTCAATCAGGTATTCCTGGAACGTCGAGAGCGCATTGGGATCGCAATGGTTCTTGATCTCTCCGGGCTTGGCCAGGTCCATGAAGTCCTTGCCTGTGCGGCCCAGACGGTAACAGGCTGTGCAGAAGGACGGGATGTAACCCAACGTCGCCACGTCGCGCACGACTTCGTCCAGGCTGCGGTGATCGCCCACGCTGAACTGCGCGTTGTCCTTAATGTCCTCCCCCTTGCCATACCCGCCGGGGCTGGTGCGGCTGCCGGCGGAGATCTGCGACACGCCCAGCGCGAAGGTCTCGCGGCGGATGTTGGGCGTCTCGCGCGTGGACAGGATGATCCCCGTGTACGGCACGGCCAGCCTCAGGATGGCCACAATGCGGCGGAAGTCCGTGTCCGAAACCGCGTGCGGCGGATGGGAGGCGATCTCCGACCCGGAAGCCGGCTCCAGCCGCGGCACGCTGATGGTGTGCGGCCCGACGCCAAACTTCTTTTCGAGGTGCGCGATGTGCTGCATCAGGGCGAGGATTTCAAAGCGCCAATCGAACAGGCCGAAAAGCACGCCGATGCCGACGTCGTCAATGCCGCCTTCCATCGCGCGGTCCATGCCCGTGACGCGCCAGTCGTAGTCGCGCTTCTTGCCGCCCACGTGCACGCGCTTGTACGTCTCACGGTGGTAGGTCTCCTGGAAGAGTTGATACGTGCCGATGCCCACGCCTTTGAGGGCCTTGAATTCCTCCACGCTCAGCGGCGCGACATTGGCGTTGACGCGCCGGATCTCCCCGCGCCCGCTCTTGACGCTGTAGATGGTCTGGACGGCCTTCAGCACGTACGCGAAACCTTCCTGGGGATAGGACTCGCCGGCCACGAGCAAAATGCGTTTGTGGCCCTGCTCGACCAGCAGCTTGATTTCCTGGGCGATCTCCTCCTGGGTCAGTGCCCGGCGCTGGACCGCCTTGTTCCTGGCGCGGAAAGCGCAATACAGGCATTCGTTGTTGCACAGGTTCGAGACATACAGCGGCGCGAAGAGCACCAGGCGCGCACCGTAGATGGCGTTCTTCACGTAACGCGCGGTATTGAACAGCTCACCCATCAGTTCCGGATCGCTGATGTTCATAAGCGTTACAATGTCGCCGGGGTTGAGGCCCTTGAGTTCGCGCGCTTTGACCAGCACGGCGCGCACCGCGGCCTCGTCGCGGACTGGCTTGGCTGACAACAGGGCCTCGATCTTCGGCTCCTCGATGATGTTCATGCAGTTTCCTTTCCGCCCCTCCTTCAGTTGACATGAATACCACAATGCGCCGCGCATTCCAGCGCCGCGGCGCGATAAGCCATGCCTTGGGTGCCGCACCGGATTTGTGCCACGGATGTGGCCGCGCAGGCTGTTTGGCGCGGCCTCATCCGTGCCAGCGTGCAGCACGGATAAGCCGCCGCGTTGCGGCGGCATATCCGTGGCACAAGTCCGGTTATGCACCCCCATGCCTTTCAGGCTGCCCAGCGCAATCGCTGGCCTTCTCCTGCGCACGGGTGTATATCGTGAAGGTGTGAGTGTTTCGATGCGAGGGCAAAGCTGCATGATACGGATGGCAACCGGTTTGTTCTCCGTCCTGGCTTTTTCCGCGGGGGCTGGCGAAATGGTCCTGGTCGAGGCTGAGAGTTTCCAGACGCACGGCGGTTGGGTCGTGGACCAGCAGTTCATGGACCAGATGGGCTCGCCGTATCTGCTGGCTCACGGCATGGGCGTGCCGGTGGCCGATGCGGAGACCAGCATCACCATCGCGGCGGATGGCAGCTACAACGTTTTCGTCCGCACCAAGGACTGGGTGGCCCCGTACGGACCGGGGAGGTTTCAGCTTCTGCTCAACGGCCAGCCGCTCGACGCCGTTTTCGGCACACAAGGCGGCGGGAAATGGATCTGGCAGGACGGCGGTAGCGCGGACCTTAAGGCGGGCACTCTGAAACTCACGCTCAAGGACCTGACGGGCTTTGAGGGCCGTTGCGATGCGATCCTGTTGGTCAAAGGCGGCGGCTTCAAGCCGCCCGACGAACTGAAGGAACTCGCGGCTTTCCGGCGCAAGACGCTGGGCCTCCCGGAGAAACCCAAGGACGCGGGGACCTTCGACCTGGTGGTGGCCGGCGGGGGCGTGGCGGGAACCTGCGCGGCCGTGGCCGCGGCGCGGCAGGGGCTCAGTGTGGCGCTGATTCAGGACCGCCCGGTGCTCGGCGGCAACAACAGTTCCGAGGTCCGGGTGAAACGCGAAGGCCGCGGCGACAAGCCCTTTCCGCACAACTGGGACATTCTGAAGGAACTCGGTTCCGAGGGCCTGGGCAACGGCGGACCGCCGCAGTCTTATGCGGACGAGCAGAAGCTGGGAGTGGTGCAGTCCGAGAAGAACATCAAGCTCTTCCTGAACACGCACGTCCATGCCGCGGAGAAGTCCGGGGACCGCATCGCCGCGGTCCTCGGCAAGAACGTCCTGAGCGGCGAGGAACTGCGTTTTCAGGCCGCGCTCTTCGTGGACTGCACGGGCGACGGGACGCTCGGCTTCCTCGCCGGCAGCGACCTGCACCAGGGCCGCGAGAGTCAGAAAGAAACAGGCGAAACCCTCGCGCCGCCGGAGCCGGACAACCATACTATGGGCGCGACCAACATGTGGTACGCGGAAGACACCGGAAAGCCGTCGTCATTCCCCGAGTGCCCGTGGGCGCTGAAGATCACCAAGGGCGAAACGACGCGCGCGGACTGGAACTGGGAGACCGGCTTCAAGCTCGATCAGGTCAGCGACGCTGAACAAGTGCGCGACCACAACTTCCGCGCCATCTACGGCACCTGGGACTTCACCAAGAACCGCAGCCCCAGGTACCGGGAGTTCCACAACTTCAAGCTTTCCTGGGTGGCCTACGTGGCGGGGAAGAGGGAGTCGCGCCGGCTGCTGGGAGACGTGGTCCTGACTCAGCAAGACGTCCAAGGGCAGCGCACGTTCCCCGATGCCTGTTTCGTTACCACCTGGTCCATTGACCTGCACTTCCCCACCGTTGAACAAACTAAGGAGTTTCCGGGCCAGGAATTTCGTTCCGACGCGAAGTTCAACAAGATCACGCCTTATGCGGTGCCGTTCCGCTGCCTGTATTCGCGCAACGTGCCGAACCTGTTCATGGCCGGGCGGTGCATCAGCGTGACCCACGTGGCGCTCGGCACGGTGCGCGTGATGAATACCTGCGGGCTGATGGGCACGGTGGTGGGCCGCGCGGCTTATCTCTGCAAGAAGAACAGAGTGCTGCCGCGGGAGTTGTATGGGCAGCACTTGAGTGAGCTTATGCAATTGCTGGCGGAGCCAGGCAAGAAGTAGGATCGGGGAGACTTCAGACTATGTACTTTCCCCGCGGCGTGTAGTGCGTGTGCAACAGCTTGTGGCTGGTGTGTCCGCACGGGCCGTCCGTGAGGAACTCCTTGTAGATTCTGGCCACGGCGGGGTTCTCATGGGACTTGCGGATCTGGTACACCGCGTCCTCGCCGTAGATCGCCTTGGCGCGCGCCGCGCGGATGGACGGACTGGTGGGGATGGGTTGACCGCCGCCGCCCAGGCAGCCGCCGGGGCAAGCCATGAACTCGATGAAGTGGCACTGGCTGAACTTCCCGCCGGCCTTGATATCTTCCAGGACACGCTTGGCGTTGGCCGTGCCGTGCGCCACGCCGGCCTTCAGCGTCGCACCCTTCAGCCAGTTCCAGTCGGGAACGAGGGACTTGAGGAGGTCCGGCACGGGGCCGACCTTGTCAATCTTCAGCTCCGCGTACTTGACACCTTCGAAGCCGCGCACGGGCGTGATGTCCGCGTGGGCGAAGAGGTTCTCAACCTTGATGCCCAGCACCAATTCGATGACCGTGCGCAGTGCGGCTTCCATCACGCCGCCGGACGCGCCGAAGATGACCCCCGAGCCCGTGGCCGTGCCGAACGGATCGTCGAAGTCCGACTTGGGCATGTTGGGCAGATCAATGCCGGCTTCCTTGATCATCTGCGCCAGTTCGCGGGTGGTGAGGCCGTAGTCCACGTCCTTGAGCCCGCTGTCGCACATCTCCGGCCGGTTGCACTCGAACTTCTTGGCCGAGCAGGGCATCAACGCGACGGTGACGATGTCCTTGGGGTCGAGCTTGTGCAGTTTCGCGTAGTAGGTCTTGATGATCGCGCCGAACATCTGCTGCGGACTCTTAGCTGACGAGAGGTGCGGCAGCATCTCCGGATAGAAGTGCTCGAGGTACTTCACCCAGCCCGGCGAACAGCTTGTGAACTGCGGGAGCGCCACCTTCTCCTTCAGGACCAGCGCCTTGTACAGGCGCAGCAGCAGTTCGGTGCCTTCTTCGATGATGGTCAGGTCGGCCGTAAAGTTGGTGTCGAAGACCTTGTCGAAGCCGCAATAGCGCAGCGCGGTATTCATCTGGAAGGTCAGGGCCCGGCCCGGCGGCAGGCCGAAGCATTCGCCGATGCCAGCGCGCGGGCTGGGCGCGGTCTGGATGACGACGTGTTTCTTGGGATCGTCAATCGCCGCCCAGACCTCGTCGGTCGGGTCGTTGGCGCGCAGCGCGCCGGTCGGGCAGCGGTTGATGCACTGCCCGCAGTTGATGCAGACCACTTCGCCGAGCGGCTTTTCGAGGAACGTGCCGATCTTGGTATGCGGACCGCGGCCCAGGGCTTCGAGCACGCCGACTTCCTGCAAGTCTATGCAGGTGCGGACGCAGCGGCGGCAGAGCACGCACTTGTCCATGTCGCGGACGACCGAGTGGCTGGAGCGGTCTATATCATAGCGCGGCTTCTCCGGATGTCCGAAACGGAAAAAGTCCACGCCGTATTCCTTGGCCAGCGCCTGCAACTCACAGTTGTTGTTGCGGAAGCAGGCGTAGCATTCGCCGTAGTGGGTGGACAGGAGCATATCGAGAATGTGCCGGCGGGCCTGGCGCACTCTGCGTGTGTGGGTGAGGACTTTGAGCGGGGAGGTGACGGGGTAAGCGCAGGCGGCCTGGAGCAGGCGCTGGCCTTCAATCTCCACCACGCAGATTCGGCACAAGCCGGCGATGCACAGGTCCTCGTGGTAGCAGAGCGTGGGAATGCGGATGCCCGCCTTCCTGGCGGCTTCGAGGATGGTGGTGCCCATCGGCGTCTTGATCTCTTGGCCGTCAAGGGTGAGGGTCACCAGCCCGCCTATGGCTTGCACATCGGCTGGTGGTGGGACCGTGTGAAGTTGCTGGCTGACAGGCGCACGGGATTTTTCGGCCAATCTGACGGGTTCTGACATGTTCCGCTCCTTGACTGTTGACTTGGTACTCCTGTTCGTTCTGCTCTGCACGTGCCCTGCGCGGCTCGCACGGGGCGACAACCCCCATTCCGTACCACTCATTCAACACAGAGGACGCAGAGGAAACAGAGGAAAAACTTGAACAGATGAAGAGGCGATTGTGTGTTGGGTGACGCCTGGTTACCTGTTCACCTTTTCACTTCTTCACCCCCTCACCTCTTCACCCCTCACCTTTTCATCTCCTCTGTGTTCCTCTGTGCCCTCTGTGTTGAGAAATCCGGCAACTACCTCCCGTTCGGGCGTCCCATCAGTTCGTCCCGGAAACACTGTACAATGGACAGGAAAGCATTCGGGCTGCTCTGCCCCAGACCACACTTGGACGCCACCTGCATGGTTTCGCCCAACTGGCAGAGTTCCCGCAGGTACTTCATGGAGCAGCGGCCCTTCTCCAGAAGCTCGATGCCCTCCAGCAGCCTGGCATTGCCTTCGCGGCACGGGGTGCACTGGCCGCAAGACTCATCCACAAAGAACTCCATGAAGTTCTTGGCCACGCGGAGCATGTCGCGCTGCGGGCCGAGGACGATGATGGAGCCGCCGGTGGGGATGTCTTCGAAAGCCAGCGTGCGCGCGAACTCCGAGGCGGGCACACAACGCCCGGAGGCGCCCCCGATCTGCACAGCCTTGGCGCTCTCGCCGCCCACTTCCTGCAGCAGTTTGGCGATGCTGACGCCCAGCGGGAACTCGTAGACGCCGGGACGCGAGCAGTCGCCGGAAACACTGAAGAGCTTCGGCCCCGAGGATTTGTCAGTGCCGATCTTCTTGAACCACGCGGCGCCCTTGGCCAGAATGCAGGCTGCCCACGCCAGCGTCTCGACGTTGTTGACAGTTGTCGGTTTGCCTTGGAAGCCGGTATCCACGGGGAAGGGCGGCCGGTTGCGCGGCTCGCCACGATGTCCTTCCAGCGATTCGATCAGTGCCGTCTCCTCCCCGCACACGTAGGCCCCGGAACCCATGCGGATCTCAATGTCGAAGTCGTAGCCGTCTTTGCCGAGGACCCGCGCACCCAGCAGGTTGTTCCGGCGCCGCCGGGCCAGCGCGGCCTCGAGGCCGGCGCGCAGGTAGGAGTACTCGCCGCGCAGGTACAACAGGCCCTTCCGGGCCCCGATGGCATAGCCGGCAATGGTCATGCCCTCAAGAACCAAGTCGCTGAAATCGGCGAGAATCACGCGGTCCTTGAATGTTCCCGGCTCGCCTTCATCCGCGTTGCAGACCACGTACTTGGCGTCGCTCTTGGTTGCGCCGGCCAGGTTCCACTTGACGCTGACAGGGAAACCTGCGCCGCCCCGGCCGCGCAGGCCGGAAGCCTGGATTTCGCTGATGAGTTCGGAGCGGCTCAGGCGCAGGGCGGCCTTCAGCCCCGCGTCGGGAGTAATCGCGCTGAACGTCAGATTGCCTTTGACCGACGGGATCATGTTGACTGCTCCTCTTGCGGACTTGCAGCGCAGGCATCTGGCCTGCACTGCGTGGCATGGGCAGCTTGCCCATGTTCACGGGCTGGAAGCCCGTGCTAAGATGCCTAAGCGTGGACCGCTTCGGCTTCCAGGGCGTGAGGCGCAAACGTCGCGCGGCAGCCCTCAAGAATGCCATGCACCTGTTCGGGCGCGACCTTGGTGTAGACCTGGTCGTTGACCAGCAAGGCCGGGCCCTGGTCGCACATCCCCAGACAGTTGGCCCACTCGAGGGTGAACTTGCCGTCGGGCGTGGTCTCCCCGAACCGGATCTTCAGATCGTTTTCGAGTTGCCGCGCCACACGGTCTTTGCCAGCCATGTCGCAGGAGAGCGTGCGGCACAGCCGGATCACGAACTTGCCCTGCGGGCGGGCGTTCAGAAACGCGTAGAAGGACACCACGCTGTGCACCTCGACCGGGTGGATGTCCAGCAGATCGGCAATGATCTGCATGGCATGCCCGGAGATGTGGGCGTACTTGCGCTGGACTTCCTGGAGCAGCGGAAGGAGGGCCTCGCGCCCACGGCCGTAGCGTTGGGCGAGTTCCTGCAGTTCCTTGTCCAGCCGTTCTTGTTCCGTGACCAGCATCGCGCTAATTCTCCTTCTGGTAGTGCAGGCGGTCCGGCCTGCGAGGGTGATGGCAGGCCAAGAGCCTGCCCCACTTGCTCCTGGCTCTCAGCTCTTGGCACTGGCGCAGCTTCTCCCAAGCAACTCGGCAACCTTGGCGGCCAGCGCGGCGCCGGAGACGGGCTTCTCCACAAACGCATCCACTGGGACCAAGTCCTTGTCTTTGCCGTACTCCATGCCCGTCACCTTGCTGATGCTGGTCAGCATAAGTATCGGGGCCTTATAGCCCGTGCGCCGGAGTTCCTGGGCCATGGCCAAGCCGTCATCGGGCTGTTCCATCATCACGTCGAGAACCAGGAGTTCCGGGTTGTTCTGTTGTATCGCCTTCATCCCTTCGGCCCGGCTGTAGGCACACACGACTTTGTGGCCCTTGCTCTCCAGGAACAGACGACAGGCCTCCACCACATCGGGATCGTCATCCACGACCAGCACCTTTGCCATCCCGCACTCCTTTCCCTTAGCACCCCGCTTGACAACAACACACCACTGGGGCGCTCGGTTTCGCCCTCCCCCGTCACACCTATGCACGAATCACAAAGGTTGACAACGGGTATTTGTGAAAAGCTTCACAAACCGCTTGTACTTATACCGCAATCTCAATGAAGTGCAAGCACTTTCTTGAATAGATTGTGAAGAAAAACTGCGATTCTCTCTAAACCCTTCCCCTGACAGTGTTGCGGAAGCGGGAATAGACAACAACAACTGCCGCGTGCGCAAACAAACGGTCGCGGGGCGCGATCCGTTGCCGGCTATGGGAAGAACAGGATGGAACCGCTCCCTCACGGTCGGGGCTCGGACCGGGCAGTTACAACATCCGCGAAGTTTCGCGCCAGAAACGAGTCGCCACCTTCGGTGCGCAACACCAGCACTCCCTGCTTGCCCAACCGTTGCCGGCAGTACTTCAGGAACTCGAGAACATTGTCCACGTCGGAATGGAATGGACCGCGCGCGTGCTCAGGGTGGCAACAGGCGTGCGCAGTTGCCAGGTCGAGCTCCAGGCCATCCCAAGCCAAGCCGGAGAGGATTTTGTCCACGTATTCCTTGCAGTAGCCGGACCACCCGCTCTTCAGGCACATGCATGCGCCGCTTTCACCGCTTCCCACCCAATTGTGGACGATGTCCAAAGATGGCGCCGCCGTGCGCATCCACTGCCGCGCGTGTTCGGCGAAGGCCGGCGTTTCCGGATGAAGCTCCTTGAGCGACACATAGGGCACGATCTTCATCTCGTGGCGGTGGGCCGTTTCAATCACGCCCTGGAGCTCACTCATGCCGGCCTCAGCATACGGCGGATAAGCGCCGTTGCGCCAGAATGGCGCGCCTTCGCGGAACCGGTCTTCGAAGCGCAACAACCGTACCCCGGCCCGTGCCAAGCGTGCGAGTTCCTCTTCTGCGCAGGGCAAGCCGCGGACGATTCTGGAAACCGGCGCCTGCGGAATGCAGACCCCAGGCTGCAAGGAAAGAGCCACGCCCAAACGCAGTTTCACGTTCCCTTGAACGCGGATGCCCATGCGCCGGAACGCCAGACAGTATGGACTCAGCAGCACGTCAATCCCTGCTTCATTACGCGCCACGCTGTAGAGACCGAGCCCGAGGTCCGGCTTAAACGCACAGTCCCACTCCGCCAATTCGGCTGCGGGAAAGAGCTCGATCCCCTCAGCTTCCGGATCGCGGGCCGAGCAGAGAATCTGCAGCGGCGTATAGCGGGAAAGAAATGCAGCCGTTTCCCGCCCCCCTTGCGGCAAAGCGCAGGTTGCGGGGGGACTGCCCAAGTCGAACCGGCACTGTGCGCACAGTAGATCAGCGCCGCCGCCCTGAGTGGGATGCAGGCGCACACAACACTCAGTGATCCCGGCGCGCAACGGCAACTCCAACGCTCGCACCTCGACCACGCCATCACAGCCTGCCTCAGACATGATTTCAAGCGTGGTCCAGCTCAGCCCGCGCTCGTGATACTCAGTGCGGCGACGATACCCTACCGGGAGCGGCCGGCCCTCTTCGTCCCGATAGGTTCCTTCGGCGACAATCACGGGTCCGCCGGCGCCGCTTTCAACCCGCAGGCGCGGCGACTTTTCATTCCTTTCCGAGAAGGTAGAAAAAGCTCCAGCGGCGCAACTGGGATCAGCACGCACGAAACGCAACGCGCTTGCGGCCGGCGCGCGCAGCAAGTTCCGCCCGGAACCATTCTTCAACACGATTGAGGCCCAGGCGCCGCCGGCCGCTGCCAGATGGGTTATCTCCCACGCCGCACTGGTGACGCGCAGACCTCCGCTTTCCTCGACAACGCTGATCTCTTCCATGGTCTGGTTCCTGGATAATGCACAATCAGGCGCGGTACAAGGCCAGATTGCGGGGTTCGGGGAGCGGGGTTCGAGGTTCGGGGAGCGGGGAGCGGGGAGCGTCAAATGTGGAGCAAGCCACAAACCATGTTTCACGATCCCCGAACCCCGATCCCCGATCCCCGCGCCACGAGATTACGCACTTGTACTTGCCGCAATCAATGGGACTATAACAGCGAATCATGGACAAAGCTGTGCTGCAACCCATCAAGGTCTCTGTGCTGGTTGACCTGCTCCAGCGCCCCAACGCCGGCGGGCACGTCAAGTCCTGGGAGCGGTTCGCTCAGGCAGCCGTGCACCAGGCGCAAAGGCTGGACTTGACGGTCCACTTCCTGGGCGACGAGGAGAAGACCGCCCCACTCGCCGACAACGTGCGGTTCCGCCTGCATCGGCCGCGTTTCGGGACCCAGCGCTTCGGGTTCCTGTCGCACATACCTGACCACACCGACTTGGCCTGCTATCATCCTGGCGTGGCCCAAAGCCTGCTGGATTGCGATGTCATCCATACTACTGACGCCTTCTTCACGTTTGCCCGCACCGCGCTCAAAGTCTCGCGGCGTCACGGCATTCCGCTGGTGAACTCCCTGCACACGGATACGCCCAGTTACACACGAGTCTATACTGCGCAGACGCTGGAGCGGGTGTTTGGGCGCGGCCTGCTGAGCCGCGCGCTGCTGGGCGGCCTGAAACTCCACATCCGGGCCGAGAACTACATGCTGCGCAAGCTCGCCGACCACCAGCGGCACAGCGCTTTCGTCCTGGTCTCCAAGCCGGAGGATGCCGACCAACTCCGGCGCGTGCTGCCGGCGGAACGGGTGTGCTGTTTGCGCCGCGGCATTGACACTGAGTTCTTCACCCCCGCCAAGCGTGACCGCGCCTGGCTCCAGCAGCATTTCGGCATCCCGCCCGAGCGCCTCGTAGTCCTTTTCGTCGGACGGCTCAGCCGCGGCAAGAATGTTGCCATCGTGGCCGAGGCGGTGTCCCGCCTGGCCAGTGAGGACTTGCCGGTTTGCCTCTTCTGCGCGGGCCAAGGCGATGATCGGCAGGCTATTGTCGAGCGTCTGGGCCATAACGCATTCTGTCCCGGCGCGGTGCTCGGAGACGACTTGGCGCGCCTCTACGCCAGTGCAGACGTTTTCGCCATGCCTTCTGAGATCGAAGTCTTCTGCAACGTTGTCCAGGAGGCAATGGCCGCGGGGTTGCCCGCCGTCCTGGCCCGGCGCGGCGGCATGGGCCGGGTGATTGCCCCTGAGGAGACGGGCTTGATCGTCGAGGACCGTTCCGCTGAGTCTTGGGCCAAAGCCCTGAAAACCCTCCTGACCGCCCCGGAACGCCGCACGGCAATGGGCCGCGCCGCGCGCTCCTACGCGGAGAAGGAACTGCCCTCGTGGGGAGACGTCCTGAGCCAGGACCTGCTGACTGTCTGGCAAGCGGCCGCCGCACTGAAACAAGGGGCGAGGGGCGAGGGGTTAGGGGCGAGGGGTTAGGGGCGAGGGATTAGGGGCGAGGGGCAAGAGGTATGCCCGCGCGCGTGTTGTGCGCTGTCATAACTCCCCTACTTCCCATAATTCCCATCGGACATGCCGGCGCGTGTGTTGTTTCATGTCACTTGTCACCTGTCACAGAAGGAGGAACCGCGCGTGAGCAGCTCCGCGCCTCCGTCCCCCAACGCGCTCCCTTGGCAGGGCAGCCGCCGTATCCTTGTTCTGGTTCCGCACCCCGATGACGAGGTGGTGGGCTGCAGTGCCGCCATTGGGCGAGCGCGCGCGGCGGGCGCGGAAATTTTCGGCCATCTCCTGACCACGGGCGTCCCCGCCCGCGAGGTACTCTGGCCGTGGGAAAGGGGCCGGCACGCGGCGCGCGTCGAGCGCCGGCTTGCGGAGTGCCGGGCTGTCGCCGCCATGCTGGGTTTCTCCGGCATGGAGTATCCCAGCTTGCCGACCCGCTGGCTGAGAACCGCGTTGCTGGAAGCACGCCGCCAAGTGCTCAGCGCTCTGGCGCGCCTGAAAATAGACACCGTCTGGGCCCCGGCCTACGAAGGCGCACACACCGATCACGACAGCGCCAGCGTCCTGGCTGCGTCGCTCACCGAAGGCCCTGAACGCGCCCGCGTCGTGGTCTACGAATATGCGGAGTACAACTTTTGCGGC
>JBEKKG010000021.1:0-19054 GCA_050010835.1 Planctomycetota bacterium | reverse complement strand
CGGTCGCCGGCCTCCCCAAGGGCGATGACATGGATCGTAACGTGGGATTGTTCGTGCCTGTTGTGGGCGTGGCCAGTTTCATGGAAGCACAGGGACAGAAACCCATTGCCGCCGCGACTGAGTCTGGCCGCCCTTCGGGCGGGGCGTCTGCCGCCCTTGCCGCCGCGACGTGTTTACGCAGCAGGCTGAAAACTGAGCTTGACCGCCTTTCGGGCGGGGCGTCTGCGTCACCGCCAGGCTCCCAGAAAACCGTATTGAAGGCTCCAGTGCCCGCTGGCACAGCCCCGCTTATCCTCGACGGTGGTCTCCCCATCGGGACGAGACTTGTGGTTCCTGAATGAATAAGGTTGGGCCAAGTAGAGAAAAGCCTTGTGCCATACATGGAGAAGAACGAGTGCCCATAGAATAGAGTGCGCTCGAGGATCGTGAACCCTCGAGCGCAAGGCGGGATGTGTAGGCGGGCATTTGGCACCAATCGAATCGTTGAACGCAACACAACCAGTGCCGGTCGGCTACTTATGTTTAGCAATTGCTGTGCCACGCACGCGGCTACACGGTGCGTAACCATGCCCCCCCCCGCAGCTTTTATGCTTCGGGGAGGAGTCTTATTTCCCATGACGAGGCCGCTTGCTGAAAGCTCTAGTTTCAGAAGAACACGCTGAATGAATTGTCATAGCCGATGTAAATGAGCCCCCCGTGGCCGAGGATGTCACGGCCGATAAGGATTTCGATGCTCTCTTTAGCGGCGGGAAGTTCCAGCATGATGCCCTGCCAGACCACGTCGTTTGGAAAAACGAGGCGCAACGCGTATTCGTAACAGAGAAAGTTTTTCGACGACGCTGTATCCACCTGGCACACCCCTACCGGTTTCAACCCCAATTGCGCTGCGAGGCCCTTTCCGATCACACTGCGATCGGCGCCGGTGTCTATTTTTGCGTCCGTAAGGATGGGCTTCGGCAAGGCCAGGCCGCTCTTCTTAAAAGCGTCCTCCGCCGCCGTGCAAATGCACACGCTGACCGGCGCTACCAGTCCGGCGGAAAGAATCTGAGGGTTGTGGATTGAAAACGACGGCATCGGCCCGGTCTCCCCAAGAAAGGTGCAAACAATCAGTGTGAAACAATTCGCTTGATGAAAAAAGGGACATTCCCGAAGCGAGTGTAGGCTTCCGAAATCGCATCGTACTGCTTGTCGTACGTACCGATAATCCGCTGGCCCTTGATCAGCACGCACTTATCCGGGTGCGACGCGAGAAGCTCCTTCTCGTTCTGTTGGAATACTTTGAGTTCTTCCAGCAACGGTTCGGTCATGCTTCACGTGCTCCTCACAGGGCGGAAACGTCTCGGCATTCGCGCGCAGAGACGTTTCCGCAGTCTATATGGCGCCCCCTTACTATTTAGCCATAGCAGCCTCGGGCATATGGACCTTGATTTCGGTGGGACGGGTCATCGCGATAATCTTTTGGGCAATTCCTATGTCTTCGGCGGTTCCATGCGCAACGAGCACGAACTTCCCCTGCTTGATATGGTTTTCGTAGTTCAGGATGCTGTCCTTCGGAATCCCGATGCTATACAGGCCGGCGCCCAGCGCGCTCAATCCTCCCACGACGGCCGCGCTTTGCAGGGCGGCAATGATCCAGCCTGCCAGCGGCCCAAATACCAGGACAGGCCCGAGACCCGGTATAAAGAAGAATGCAGTGCCGAACAGCAGCCCCCATAGACCACCCCAGAAGGCGCCCAGTTTTCCCCAGAATTTCATGCGATCACCGACATTGTAGTAGCCGATCACATGCTCCTCGGTCCGATAATCCTTGCCGACGATGGACAGTTTCTTCATGTCAAAGCCCGACCTCTGGAGTTCCTTGATCGCCGCCTCCGCTTCCGTGTGTGCGCCGTACACGGCAACTACTGAGTTAGGCATGGGCATAAGTTTCCCCTTTCCTGTTCCTTGGACTTGACGGTGGCGCCCACATGAGCGCCACTGTCCGTCGTGTCCAGCGAAGCGTGCAAACTACATGCCTGGTCATCGGAACTTGTGGGCCTCCTGAACCAGGTCTTCCGCAAGGGCATGGTCTCCGCTCCGGTGCAAGGCGGTGGCGTAGAGCGTCCCCACAGCGGACTTTGCCAGCGCCACAAACTGTCCCTGCCGTTGACCGAGGTCCGAGCGTTGGCACGCGGCTGGCCTTTGTCCGCCCTGGCTTGTGGACGCCGGAGAGAACGGCGCGGTTGTCGCCTCGCGGCGAGGTCAGCCGGTCATGCATTCGTGGGTTTTCTTCAGGACCGCGGCGAACGTCGGGGCCCAGGCCACAAACTCCTCGAAGTTCGTAGGCCGCGTCAGAACGCCTTGAATGGGGGACCCAGGGCGCAGGCAATCGCGTGTGTCCGCGTCGTCCATGCTGCTCAGAACCAGTGTCGTCGGGAGGGATCTAGGGTGAAACGCGGCTTCGAGGAACTTCAACAGATCGTCCGCGAAGAGACCCTCCACCACCCAGTCCACGACGATAAGGTCCATCTCAAGCCGACGGCAAGCCTCCTGGGCGAGAGCGACCGTCGCGCAGTTATGTACATGCAAGCCCGCCTCTTGGCAGGCCAGCGTCAACGTATCACGCAGGTCTGGGTCGGACTGCACCAGCAGGACGCGAGGCGAGCCCACCGCAGCCTTCTCCCCCCGCGTAGTCTCGCGCTTGTCTGCCTGAATCATCTTCGCCCCCATTGCTGCATGGACAAGCCCTGAGCGTTTTCCATTGCGTTTTTTGGGAGCAAGAACAAGGCCAGTTCGGGGACGCGGACCCGTAATCTTGGGACGTTGGGGC
Source organism: Planctomycetota bacterium (assembly GCA_050010835.1). Classification (GTDB taxonomy): domain Bacteria; phylum Planctomycetota; class SZUA-567; order H5-PLA8; family H5-PLA8; genus JAPLOD01. The sequence goes on along the minus strand of JBEKKG010000021.1, from coordinate 16,245 downwards.
TTAACGACGAACCTGACATACTTGTCCCCCACGGACAATTCCATTTCCATTGCCTCGCAACGACTTAACTGGTCCAGTCTTTGCTTGCATCTCTAGCTGACTGATTGACCTTGGCCAAGTGTCCGGTTTTCGACATGCGCCTGACGGAAATCAGACAATGCGGCCACGAATGCGTGGTCGATAGGGCAACAGCGAATGCCTGATTGAGCATTTACACTCTCTCGATTTCATTGCCGAAACCTGCATTTTTCTCATCACAATAAGCGCCGCTTCAGTGACTGGCATATAAAGTGCTTATGGAAGCCCTGATTCGCCGTGTCGCAGCAGTGCGATTGACGCGATGTTTGGGGTGAAGTCTAAGGAGAGGGGCGCGCCATGAACATTTTTCTGAACCGCAATGTGTCTACCGCCTTCCGGAGGCAGGGGAAAGCCATGAAAAAGCACTTAAGCAGTTTAGTGTTTCTTTTGGGGCTGGGCATCACCTTGGCCGCGAGCGGGGCTGATTCACATCCAATTCCTGAATGCCGGGCTCTGCCGCCCTTTAATCACACCCTCAATCTATTGGAACAAAGGGCCAATAACAAACTTGCCGTTAGCTACCATACGTACATGACCAATCCAGGTGTCGAGCCCAAGGCCATTGGAAGTGCAGATTTGCAACTTGGTGTTACACGGACCGCCTTCAATGAGAAATTTACGGTCTCGCTTTCAAAACTTCTTCCCAACACAACGTATCAGTTGAACGTGTTCATCGGCGACAACGTCGCTTCAACGAAAGCTGTTTCAATCAGGACCGATGCCACTGGTGCATTCTCTGCCGTCTACGCGAAGGGAAAGACGGTGCGCGGGTCAATAACGGTGCCGGATGCGATGCATCCGGTGCATGGCCTGCGCGAATTGGATGTCGTCAATGCCAGTTCGCAGGTAGTCTTGCGTGCGATTCTCGCAGCTCCCGATATCCTGAAATATCAGGCCTCTTTGCAAATGCATAACACCGGGTTCGTTCCCGCCGCCACCGCCACCATGGTCATCAAGGCCACTCCGACCAAGCTTACACTCGTGTTGGCCGCCAAGAAGCTCCAGCCATCTACCCCATACGAATTCGTGATCAATGGAATGAACTATTCATTGGTCACATCGGATTCGAAAGGCGGGCTAAAGCGCACGTTTAATGATGCCATGCTGGACGTCTTCGATATCCGCACCATAGCCTTGACAGATATAGGAATCACCCACGTCGTTCTGGTATTATTCCCGGGCAGTGGTAATGGTATTTTCCCCGCAAACACTACCATGCCCACCGTGATTTCTACGAACCCCACCAGTGGCAAGACAGGCGTGCCGATCAACGCCACTGTCAACGCAAGCTTTAATGAAGGCCTGGACGCCTCAACCATCACGTCCACGTTGAGCAGCAATGGCAACTTCTACCTTGTGAGCAGCAATGGAAACTTCGTGCAAGGCACCGTAACATACGCCAGTGCCACTGCGACCGCGACTTTTACACCCGCAACCAACCTCTTGGCAAACACAACTTATACGGCCACGATAACGACTGGGGTGGCGGATTTGGGCGGAAACGAACTGCAGAGCACCTATTCATGGACCTTTACCACCGCGGTGGGAAACACTACCCCGCCGCAAGTCAGTTTCACAGCCCCTACTAATGGCGACGTCGCAGTACCCATCAACCGCAAACTTCTCGTGGCCTTCAGTGAGGCGATGGACCCATTGACGCTGACCGCGACGACCTTTACGCTGACAGGCCCTGGTGTAACTTCCGTGACGGGAACAATAGCCTACGTCGGCACAACAGCGACCTTTACGCCGGCTGGCAACCTCGCTAACAGCACCCTCTATACCGCCACGATTACCACCAAGGCCAGGGACCTGGCAGGCAATGCGCTGGCAAGCAACTTTGTCTGGACCTTTACCACAGGTTTGTCCGCAGACACTACCGCGCCCACCGTGAGTTTCACGGCCCCTAGTAATAACGCCGTCGCTGTGCCCATCAACGAAATAGGCAATGTAGCGTTCAGTCAAGTGATGGATCCATTGACGCTCACCACGGCAACCTTTACGCTGACAGGCCCTGGAGCAACTCCCGTAACGGGAACAGTAGCCTGCGTCGGCCCAACAGCGACCTTTACGCCGGCCGGCAATCTCGCTGCCAATACTCTCTATACCGCCACGATTACCACTGGGGCCAAGGATCTGGCAGGCAATGCACTGGCAAGTAACTTTGTCTGGACCTTCAGCACAGGCGCGGTGACAGACACAACCGCGCCCACAGTGAGTTTCACGTCCCCTGCCAATGGTGCCGCAGATGTGGCCATCAACCGCATAATCAACGTAGCCTTCAGTGAGGCGATGGACCCGTTGACAGTCACCACGACAACCTTTACGGTGACAGGCCCTGGCGTAACTCCCGTGACGGGAATAGTAGCCTATTTCGGCACGACTGCGACCTTTACGCCGGCCGGCAATCTCGCTAATAGTACCCTCTATACCGCCACGATTACCACCGGGACCAAGGACTTGGCAGGCAATGCACTGGCAAGTAACTTCGTGTGGAACTTTACCACAGGTGCGGGCGCAGACACTACCCCGCCCACGGTGAGTTTCACGTCCCCTACTAATGGCGCCGTCGCTGTGCCCATCAACCGCATAATCAGCGTAGCCTTCAGTAAGGCGATGGATCCATTAACGCTCACCACGACAACCTTTACGGTGACGGGTCCTGGCGCAACTCCCGTGACGGGAACAGTAGCCTACATCGGCACAACAGCGACCTTTACCCCGGCCGGGAATCTCGCTACCAGTACTCCCTATACCGCCACGATTACCACCGGGGCCAAGGATCTGGCAGGCAATGCACTGGCAAGTAACTTTGCCTGGAGCTTTACCACAGGTGCGTCCGCAGACACTACCGCGCCCACTGTGACCTTCACGTCCCCTGCTAATGGTGCTGCAGATGTGGCCATCAACCGAATAATCAACGTAGCCTTCAGTAAGGTGATGGATCCATTAACGGTCACCACGACAACCTTTACCTTGGCTGGCCCAGGCGTAATTCCCGTAACGGGAACAGTAGCCTCCGTCGGCACAACAGCGACCTTTATACCGGTCGCCAATCTCGCTGACAATACCCTCTATACCGCCACGATTACCACCGGGGCGAAGGACTTGGCGGGCAATGCACTGGCAAGTAACTTTGTCTGGACCTTCACCACAGCTACGGTCGCAGACACTACCCCGCCCACCGTGATTTTCACGTCCCCCACTGCGGGTGCCATCGCTGTGCCCATCAACCAAAAGACCAACGTAACATTCAGTAAGGTGATGGACCCCTTAACGATCACCAACCTGACATTTACGCTGGAAGCACCGGTTGGAACGCCCGTCCTTGGGACGGTGAGCTACTCCGGTGTGACCGCGGTATTCATACCGAAGAGCAATCTCGCTTCTAGCACGCTCTACACCGTCACAGTCAAAGGCGGAGCCGGCGGAGCCACGGACCTGGCAGGCAATCCACTGGCAAGTAACTTCGTCTGGAGCTGGACTACAGGTGCGGCCCCAGACAACACCCCACCCACGGTAACCGGGACCAGCAATGCCAACGGTGCAATAAATGTGCCCCTCAACACCCACGTCGGTGCAACGTTCAGCGAGGCGATGGACCCATTGACAATCACCAACCTGACGTTTACGCTGGAAGCACCGGTTGGAACGCCTGTCAAAGGGACGGTGTTCTACTCCGCTATGACCGCGGTATTCATACCGTTGAGTAATCTCGCTCCTAGTACCCTCTACACCGCCACAATCATAGGCGGAGCCAGCGGAGCCACAGATCTGGCAGGCAATCCACTGGCAAGTAACTACGTCTGGAGTTGGACTACAGGTACGGCCGCAGACACCACCCCGCCCACAGTGACTCTTGTATCTCCCGCTAATCTTGCCACAGGTGTGGATATCAACAGCACCGTCAAGGCAACCTTCAGCAAGGCGATGCTGTTGTCAACGATCAATAAAGCAACCTTTACCTTGGTACAAACGGTATCTGGTGCGTCCAGCAATGGCAACGTAACCTATTTGGACACGACCAAAACGGCAACGTTCACACCCCCGAGTCCACTCTCGCCTAACACCAGCTATACCGCGACGATTACCATTGGAGCCACGGACTCGAATGGCATTGCACTGGCAAATAACTATGTATGGAGTTTTACTACAGGTACGGTACTCGCGCCAGGCGCAGTAGCGCTTGGTTCGGCCAGCACTTACGGGATCATGGCAGTCGGCGGGCTCTCAAATACCGGTCCCTCCGTTATAAATGGGGATGTCTCGTTGAACCCAGCCACAAGCTCCAGCATGGTTGGATTTCCGCCGGGAGTGGTGAATGGCTCGGTACACATTGACGATTCAGTGGCCCAGCAGGCCGAACAAGACCTGCTGGCCGCGTATAGCTGGGCCAAGGGCCTGCCAGTTGGAACAGCCGTGCCTGATGGCTCGAACCTGGGCGCGTTTAATGGTACTGGTATTTTAGCCCCGGGCACCTATACATCTAATAGCACGTTAACGATCTCAACCCCTGTCATTCTTGATGCACAGGGCAACACGAATGCCGTCTGGGTCTTCCAGATCGGTTCCTCGCTGACTACGAATGGTACGGGCAATGTTACGCTGAAGAACGGTGCTCAGTCCAAGAATGTGTTCTTTGTTGCTACTATCAGTGCGACTATAGGAGCAAACACTACCTTCTGTGGAACCATAGTGACTGGCAGCGGTGATGCCACTGGTGTGAGTGGTGCCACGATAAACGGCAGAATATTGGCCGGAGGTCTCCCTGGTAGTACCGGCGCGATTGTTTTGGACACCAATACTGTTAACGTGCCTAAGCAATAAGGCATGAGGGATGTGGCGGGCCAGGATGGCGATGATAGGCCCAAGGATGATTCGTTCGTAAGAACCGGCTCTTGTGTTCCCCCTCCCCTAGCGGGAGGGGGTAGTAGGAGAGGTCCTTACGAATGAACCAAGGTTGTGTCAACCGCCTCGCGGAGGCAGAGGAAAGTCATGCTAAAATACTTAAGCAGTTTAGTGTTTCTTGTGGGGTTGAGCATTGCCTTTGCCGCGAGCGGGGCTGATTCACAGCCAGTTCCTGAACCCCAGGGCCTGCCGTTCTCCATTCCAGGTGCCGGGACCAGGGCGGCCGCGGCCAGTACGCTGAGCTACACATTCTCGACCGTTATGAAGAATCCCGGTGTCCTTGCCAAAGCCGCGGGAAAGATAAGCGGCAAATTCACACGCGTGGGAAGTGTCAGGAGTCAACAGCTCTCGATATCGCTGACCAACCTGCTTCCCGGCACGACATACCAGTTGGCCGCGTTCATCGGCTCCGTCACCAGCTCGGCGAATGTAGGTACGTTCATTTCGGATGCGAAAGGTAAATATAAGGTCGCCTATTCGCAAAAGGACGGCAGTACGAGTAAGAGCGCCAAGCCCTTGCCGGACGCGTTGAACCCGCTCAGTATGGTGCGCGAGTTGGATATTGTCGCCGCCGGGCAGACGTTATTGAGTGCAGTTGTAATTCCCGCGGACAAGTTTCAATATCAGTATAAGGGTCCCCTGGCCAATCCAGGGGCCATTTCCGGAGCGGCCGGGACGCTTCAGCTTAAGGCCACTCAAAATGCAAAGTCCTCGCAGTTCGGGCTGAAGGTTTCAGGGTTGCCGCCGGCGACGGCCTTTATCCTCTCGATCAACGGAAGCGTGAATCAGACGCTGAAATCGGACAGCAAGGGCAAGCTGAATGTAAAAACATTGCCGGGTGACTCGCCAAACGTGCTCGACATCCACACGGTTGCGCTCATCAATAACGCGAGCGGGAGCGTCGTCGTCCTGATGAATGGGTTGGGAATCCCACCCGCGGCACCCACAGTGATTGCCACGAGTCCTGTAAATGCTGCCGCGGGCGTGCCGACCAACGCGAAGCTCAGCGTCACGTTCAGCGAAGCTGTCGTTCCCACAACGATTACCGCCTCGAACTTTACCGTGACGGGGCCGGGTACAACGCCTGTCGCGGGAACGGTCAGTTATGATGCGCCAAGCAACATCGCGGTGTTTACACCCGCAGCCACATTGGCGCCCGGCACACTGTTTTCAGCCACGCTGGCAGCCGGGGTCCTGGATCTCTCTGGCAATACACTGGCAAGCAATGTTGCCTGGAGCTTTACGACAAGTGTAGCTTCGGACACCTCGGCACCCTTTGTGACTTCAACATATCCAGCGAATGGCGCGGCCAGTGCGCCCATCAACTTTCCAATTACGGCAACCTTCAACAAGGCAATGGACCCGCTGACTATCACTCCGACAACCTTTACCCTTGCGCAAGGCACCACGCCTGTCACGGGCACGGTGAGCTACGCCGGCACCACTGCGACGTTCACGCCGGCAGGCAATCTCGTGGTGAACACCTCATATACCGCCACGATTACCACCGGGGCCGCGGACCTCGCCGGCATTGACCTGGCAAGCCCCTTCACATGGAGCTTTACGACCGGCGCGGCGGCGGCAGGTCCAGCACCCGTAGTCCTCGGAGCGACCAACACCTTTGCGGTTCTGTCCGGCTATGCGGTCACCAACATCCCCTCGTCTGTTATTACAGGGGATGTGGGGATAAGCCCAGCCGCCGAGTCTTTTATAACTGGATTTTCACAAACAGATGCGACTGGATATGCGACATCGCCCCAAGTGACTGGAAAGATATACGCGGCTGACATGGCTGCTCCTACTCCTGACATGCTGACTCAGGCCAAAAACGACTTGACTATGGCGTATAACGATGCCGCTGGAAGAACCACTGGCACTGTGCTGAATCCCGGAGCCGGAGATCTAGCCGGGCTGAGCCTCGTCCCTGGCCTGTATAAATTCACGAGCGCAGCCCAAGCGACGACGAATTTCACTCTTACGGGCGGCCCCAACGATGTCTGGATATTCCAGATAGCGACCACTCTCACCATAAGCAACGGTGTACAGGTTACATTGGCCGGCGGCGCCAAAGCGAGCAACATCTTCTGGCAGGTCGGAACACAAGCGACTCTCGGAACGACCGTTGCCTTCTACGGGACCATAATGGCTGATGCATCAATCACGATGCAGACTGGTGCGACGCTGAACGGCAGGGCGTTGGCATTCAGCGGAACCATTGCATTGGCCCAGAACGCCATTACGATTCCCGCCCCATAACACCTACGCTGAAAGTGCGGACGGAAGTACAATTACGACGCCTGCCCCATAGAAGCACGACCGCGCCTTTGTGCCACAGTGCTGGAAGCTTGGCGCGAAAACGCGGGCCGAGTTCCGAACAGGATTGGGACCCGGCCGACTTTCAGTTGGCAGCGACCGCTCTTCAGTAGAAGCAGAAGTTGCAGGGCGCGCTCGACACCGGAACCTGAAAGTTCATGCCCGCGTGGCGGGGCCGTCGCTAGTGGATCAACGACTGCTTTGCGGGCCGCGTTGGCCGATGGGAAAGGATGCCGCTTTTGCCTGGCGAAGAGATGGACATCGCGGGGGGGGGAGTGACGTGGAACCTGCTTGCGAAGCCTTTCGGCGGGACCGCTGACTAAGCCGGCTACGGGAGATGCGGAGGCAAGAACGGCAGGGGCGAAAACCCTGCGCTGAGGGCATACCGACCCCATTGCATTGTACCTAAAAAGGCAGGCACTGCTGCCTGCCTTTCAGCGCCAGTTGCCTCAGCCGTCCGCTAACACACCGTCGGCTAAAGCTTCATTTCGTTGACAAAAGCTGTCAGCAGGTTGACCGGCTTCATGCTCCAACTGCCTTATCTCTTTAGGCAAACGCAGAGTCAAACTACTTCCGCTGAGACCCAGATCTGCGTTAGAAAAATCCACATCACATGGAAGCGAAACAGCGCGCGCGTAAAGGGAAGATAAACAGTCAGAGCGGAACTCTTCACTGGAATCCCGCCTCAGGAAATAATGGTTCTTCCAGAAGAGCAAAAGGCGGTCGCCCCGGCCTTCCCAGCGCAGATCTTCCGGCGGAACATTGTTAAGATCTATCCTTACCACAATATGCCGGGTGCGATTGAGCACCATCACGCGGGGTCCATCCAAGATTTGAATGGCTTGGCCGCCGCCGTTTCTTGAATCCCGTTCAGCCTTGTTCCTTGATACTTCATCCATTGAGTCCTCCCCTCCATCATTCCACCGATTCTTGAGTGCCTGCTTAAGTGTTGCGATGCCTGAACGCACTTGTCGTGCCATAACCTGCAATCTGTCCGGGCTATGTTCCTTCCTGCCATAGCGCAGGAACCGCCCAGACAAAGCTGTTTGAGCGGAGCTTGATGAGTTCCGCTTCGTCCGGAAATCGGTGGGTGCCAACTGAAAATCATACGCTCGACGCACACCGCGTTGCCACCTTGACATCTCGTACTGAATGTTGGAATTCGCAAGCATGGGGCGCGGCTGCTCCGGCCACTCTCGCGGCCTTGCCCCCCAGCGTGGCAGACTCCCTTTTCGGTTCGCGCAACCGGCCCTTACTGCGTTCCGGGCCTGGCCACCCGCGGGCCTTCGGTACCTGCAACAAAGCGGGGTTATAAAGGGGACACCCGCAGTAGTAGAGACGCTCATCCCGCAGAGCTGTGCTTGTCGGCGTCCACGGAAAATGCCAATCTTTAGGTTCCAGGTGGCCCCTCTCGGGCGCGCGTCCTGGTCCCCTCTTTACTTGCGCGTAACCACATCAGTTTTAACAACGGCCGGGACATCCGGCTGTGGCGGCCGCGGTTTTGCGGCCGCGATTTCGCCTTCCATGTATTCTATGATCTCCCTGACTGCGTCCGGATTCAGACGAGTGCGAACTTGCTCCGGCAGGGTATACCCTTTGTCGAGGAACGTGACCAGATAGACGCACGCTTGTGTGACGGCTTTGGCACCTTTGCTCGTGATCGCACTTTCATTGTCGGCAGCCCAGTCGAGCATCAAGGAGCGCAAGGCGCTGTCTTCGTCCAGGACGTTACTGTCGGCGACCCGCTGTGCCACGCGCTGTTTTAGTTTCCGGTTCAACGCCTTGACCGTCTTGGGCGAACTGCATGCAGCAAGGTAGCGGCCAGCCAAGTCCCGCAGCCTGTCCCAGGGCACCTCCTCTTTGCCAGCAGCCAGAACGACTGGCGACAGAATTGTCACGAGCAGAAGCGCCTTTATCCAGAGTGAAAGGAGAGGACTGTATTTGCGCATGATTTGAAACTCCAAGTTCAGCAGTGACTGATTCTACACACACGACATTAGCGATTCAAGTGCCAAAGGGCGCTCTTAGCTTCTCTATAGCGCAGCAGCCTCCTCTTCATCTTGGGTCCTCAAACCGCGGTTCCGCTGATGACCTGCCCCCGACGAGTCCAGATCTTTCGCGGAAGACCGTCAAGGGCGCAACAACCATTGAGACCGTCTGGGGCATTGCCAGGCTAGATCGCCGGCACGCCTCTGCGGCACGGTTGGTATTGATCTCCGGAGAGCATTGGCACGTTATTTGCGAGATTTGGCTCTAGGCGAGAACGACTACCAGGCTCGCAGCGGAAGCAGCCATCAGGGGCTGGCTGCGATGTGCAACCTCGTGGTCGGAGTGCTTAGCCGTGCTGGTCTCGCCAACAAGGCCGCCGCCTTACGTCGGCATGCGGCAAAGCCCTTCGAGGCCCTCGCGCCGCTCCTGCGGGGGTCAGGATGAGAGTTGAAAGACTCTGCCGCAGGGGCGCCCGGTTTCAGAAAGAAGCTGGCCTTTTAGCCGCGCGCAGTACATCACCCCATCACGTTGTAATCTCGCTGAGCATGCGCCGGGGGGCTGGTTTATGGGACGCGAGGGTGATTCTGAGAGCAAGCTCAAGGCTACCGATCTGGGCGGAGCGGTGGCTTCTGCTGGAAATCCGGTCATTGGCGGCTCGGTGCCAGCACCAGGAACGGGTGGATTGGTGACATATCAGCCGGCGCAGGACCTCTCTTCCGACAAACTCATCGCCTCGACTTCGCGGATTCCATTTCAAGGTGTCATTGCCCCCTCAATCGGCGGAATTCCGCTGCTATCTAAACTCGGACAAGGCGGCATGGGCGCGGTCTACTATGGCGTGCACCCTCGGCTTATGGTCGAGGTGGCCGTGAAGGTCCTCCCTTTCCACTTGGCCGACTCGGCACCGGAGATGATCCAGCGCACCTTCAGCGAGGCTCAGACTGCCGCGCGCGTCAAGTCTCCGCACCTCGTCGGGGTGCATGACGTGAATCAGGAATCCGGCATCTATTACCTCGTCATGGAATTCGTGCGGGGCAAGACAGCCGGCGGCCGCCTGAAGGCTTTGAAGGCCACGGGCGCCGTGGGCCTGCCGGAAGCGGAGGCCCTCGATATCTGTATTGCGGCCACGACTGGACTGGCAGCGGCGCACAAGGCCAACATCATCCACCGCGACATCAAGCCCGACAACATCCTGATTCCCTTCGCTGCTGGCGCCCCGGCTGGGACCCACGGGCCGCTGGACTTTTCCGTGGCGAAACTTTCAGACCTTGGCCTGGCGCGCAGGGAGGGGTCGGACAAGTCGCTCACCGGCACGCAAGCCTGCATGGGTACGCCGGGTTACATGTCGTTCGAGCAAGCCCAGGATGCAGAGAAGGCCGGCAAGCCGGCTGACGTGTTCAGCATGGCCGCAACGCTCTACGCGCTTCTGTCCGGCCATGCGCCGTTCAAAGGAAGTTCTGCCACGGAGATCATCCTGGAAACCGCGCAGGATCGGCGCCAGCCCATTGGAGAGGTACGGCCCGATGTTTCGCCCGCCACCGGCGAGCTGCTGAACCGTTGCCTGGCCAAAGATCCCACGGCGCGCTGCGTGGATGGCGCCGCACTGCTTCAGGAACTGAAGGCCTGCCGGGCCGCGCTGGATGCCGGCAAGCGGACACAAACGGTGTCCAGCGGGCATTATGGGAAGGTGGCCCTGGAGCAGCAGGTAGCGGAGTTCCAGAAGCTGTCGCTCCTGGATACCCTGACGGAAGTGGGCAATCGCCGCTTCGGTGAGAGCCAGTTGCTGGCGCGGCTGAACGAATTCCAGCGTACCACTGTGCAGTTCGGCGTGCTGTTTCTGGACCTGGATAATTTCAAGGCCGTCAATGACACCTATGGCCACGAAGTCGGAGACCGCGTGCTCAAGATGGTTGCGCGGATCCTGGCCGCCAATGTGCGCTCGTTTGACCAAGTCTCGCGCTGGGGTGGAGAGGAGTTTCTGGTAATTGTCACAAACGTGGACCTGCCACGACTGTGCGCTATCGCCGAGAAACTGCGCCTTCTGGTGATGTCATCGCAGCTAACGGATTTCCACCCTGCAGTGCGCACCACCTTATCAATCGGGGCCGCGATAGTGGCCCGCGATGACACGGTCGAAAGCATCATGGCACGCGCCGACAAGCTGTTGTATCAAAGCAAGGGGAAAGGCCGGAACTGCGTCACATCGGTTCTACCGGCGTAAGCTAATTCCGGGGACACCCTGAGTTCCGGGGACACCCCACTTATCTCCTTACACTGTTTTGAGCCAAGAGGACCATGCCTAAACCCCTACAGGCTTCGCGGCGAAAGTCAAGAGAGAGGTGGTGCTTCCGCGCAATAGAGTGGACAGACCATCGCAAGGGCGGGGACTAACAGCTCGCCGACTGGCGGCACCGCCAAAGCTTGCTCGCCCCTTCGCGGCTTGCGCCGAGAAGGTTGTGCCAATGGCCGCAGCCGGTGCGGACCAGTGCGTTAGAAACTTCTGGCAAGAACCGGCTGCCGTGGTAATATGCACTTATGAGCCGGCCCCAGAAGCTCTTCGAGCACATTCTCCTGCGCCGCTCCGACGCGAATGTTCCTTTCGAGCAGCTTCGAGCCCTTCTCGGGTGTCTCGGTTTTGACGAACGTATCAAAGGCGATCACCATATCTTCACCCGGAGCCGGATGGAGGAGATTCTGAACCTGCAACCCCGAGGCGGGAAGGCCAAGCCTTACCAGGTCAAGCAGGTCAGGGATGTGATAGTCAAGTACAACCTTACATTGGGAGACTAAAGATGGCCAGTAAGTACGAAATCATCATTTTCTGGAGTGGGGAGGACCGCGCTTACCTGGCCGAGGTCCCCGAGCTGCCGGGCTGCATGGCGGACGGCAAGACTTACCAGCAAGCCCTCGCCAACGCCGAGCGGGTCATCGAGGAGTGGATCGAGACGGCCACTGAGTTGGGCAGGCCGATCCCTCAGCCGAAAGGCCGTCTCGTGTACGCATGAGTTGTTCAGCACCAAGCCACTCGTGACAGAGCCGCATTCTCTTGCGGGCGCGCGGTTAACAGGCGGACCCTCAAGCCTGAAGGACAAGCACACTGCATGAGATACATCCTGGCATTTCTTGGAACGCTCCTGGCCGTGTGCTCCATTGCTCACGGGGCCGCGATCACCGTCCACGACGACGGCGTGCACATCGAAGGCGGCAGCCTCGGGAATTTCGTCCTGAGCTACCCCGTGCTCATCAGCGAGAAGCCGAACCAGGAGCTCAAACCCGTCGAGAAGAACGTCGCGGGCGCGCACGCCACGCTGAAGTACGACCGCGGCGCGCAGGTCGAAGTCTCCATCGCCGACAACGGCGAGATCACGCTGGGCTTCAAGGGCCTGCCCGCGAACATCCAGAAGTTCAAGGCGGAGATGCTGCTGCCCTTCGACCTGGCTCAGGGCGGCAAGTGGCGCGTTGACGGCAAGGAGCAGCCCTTTCCGGCGCAGAAGCCGCCCAAGCCGCATCTCTACCAAGGCCAGGGCAAAACCTTTCAAGTCGTGAATCTTGAGAACCGCTGCCTCAGCCTCACCGTGCCGGACTGGTCCTTCCTGGAGGTGCAGGACAACCGGGAATGGAACTGGAAGGTCTTCTTCTTCAGGCTCACCGCTCCTCTGACGGCCGACCGGCAGCCGGCGCGTTTGCGCGTGACGCTCGGCGCCGCCGAAGGCGGCGTGAAGTCCGTCGTGCTGGTTGACGAGTTCGGCCAGGACGCGCAGAGCGACTGGCCCGGCAAGGTCAAGAAGATTGAGGAACTGAAGGCCGACGTGGAGAGCGAGAAAGCCTACTACGCTGGCTTCAAGGCGCCGCAGTTGGACTCTTTCGGCGGCCTGCCCGGCAGTGGCGCGAAGCTGGGCCTGAAGAAGACGGGCTTCTTTCATGTCGAGCGTAGCGCAGCCGTCCCGGCTGCACCGGCAGGCGAGACGCCTGCGGTACGCTGGCACCTCGTGGACCCCGAGGGCAACCTTTTCTTCCATCTCGGCGTCTGCTCGTTCGGCCCATCCGAGGACTACACGTACGTCAAAGGCCGCGAGCGCGTCTATGCCTGGCTGCCGCCGTACGAGGGCGAATTCCACGCCGCCTTTCATCCCCAGCCATTCTGGAGCCGCGACTCGTTCTCGTTCTACCTCGCCAACGTGATCCGCAAATACGGCAGCGCGGACCCCGAGGCGTTTGCCGCGCGCATGATCGAGCGCGTCCGCGCCCTCGGGTTCAACTCCGGCGGCGCGTTCTCTGGGATTCCGCAAGCGCAGCGCGAGCAGGCCCGTTTTCCGTACGTGGGCGGCTTGCCGATCAACCCGTGGAACGAGTTCAAGATCGAGAGCCTGCCCGGCGTGCGCGAAACGTTCGATCCCTTCGATGATAAGAACCGTGAAAACCTGGACAAAGCTTTCGCCAAGAACGTCACGCCCGCGGCCTCCGACCCGCTGCTGATCGGCTATTTCCTCTGCAACGAGCCGGCGCATGAAGACCTGGTGCGCGTGATCCCGACGCTCAAGGGCCACGTCGCCGCCAAGAAGCGCCTGGTCCAGATGCTCCAGGAGAAATACAAGACCATCGAAGCGTTTTGCCAGGCGTGGGGCGTTCAGGCCGCGTCATTCGAGCAGCTCAATGACACAGGCTTGGCGGTGAAGACGCAAGCCGCCGCCGGCGACATGAAAGAGTACGAGGCGCTCTTCTTCGACGCCAGCCACAAGCTCATCCGCGACACGTTCCGCAAGTACGACGCGAACCATATCCTGCTCGGCGACCGCTGGCAGCCGCAGACAGCCAACAACGAACAGCTCTGCCGCATCGTGGGCCAGTATTGCGAGGTCGTCTCGGTCAACTACTACACCTACGGGCTGGACGCCGAGTACCTCAAGCGCATCTATCGCTGGAGCGGCGGCCGGCCGATGTTCCTCAGCGAGTTCCACTGGTGCTGTCCCAAGGAGTCCGGCCTGCCTGGCGGCAAGGAGGTCGCCTCGCAGCAGGAGCGCGGCCTGGCCTACCGCAATTACGTGGAGCAAGCGGCGGCACTGGGCTTCGTCGCGGGCATCGAATGGTTCACGCTGCTGGACCAGGCCCGCACCGGCCGCTTCTTCGAACGCTACAACGGTGAGAACAGCAACTGCGGCCTCTTCAGCGTCAGCGATCGTCCGTGGAAGGCGATGGCCGAAGAGATGGCCAGGACCAACCACGGCATCTACGACGTGCTGCTGGGCGGCAGGCCGCCGTTCAAGTACGACAACCCGCGCTTCCAGGACAGCGGCGGCGCCAGGAAAGTCGTTGCCGCGCCGCGCGCGCCCGGTGCGATCAAGCTCGACTGCACGGCCGCCGGCTGGCCGGGCAATCCGCCCGAGACGATCTCCAGCCAGCGCGTGGTCGAGGGCGCGGCGGCCGAGGGGTTGGAGGCGGCGTTTCGGCTGTGCTGGGACGACGAGAACCTGTACCTGCTGGCGCAGGTGCAAGACCCCACGCCCATGCGCAACGAACACACCGGCGACAGCCTCTGGAGCGCCGACGGATTGGAGCTGTTCATCGGCAGCGAGAAACTGGACCAGCCCGGCGGTCTGCTCTTCAGCGACCGCCAGATTCTGCTCAGCGCCGGCAAGCCCGGCGGGCAATGCCAGTCCTTCGTGGCCCGAGCCGCCGAGCAGCCACGCATCGGCATGGACGTCCAGCCCGGCGTGGACGGCAAGAGTTACACCCTCGAGGCGGCGATTCCTTGGTCAGCGCTGGGCGTCAAGCCTGAAGCCGGCCGCGAGCTGCTCTTCGATCTGGGCGTGGATGACAGTACCGATGGCAAAGCACGCCGCTGCCAGCTCATGTGGAACGGCACGGCCAGAAACTCCGGGGACCGCACCCACTGGGGGCGCCTGCGCCTGAATCAATAGCCTCAGTGCCATTCGATCAGCCCGTTCCGGGAGAGAAACAGGATCTCATCCAGGATGGCCTGCTCCGGCAGCCCGGAATCCAGCGCGCCCAGCCGGAGGACCTCGGCGAGGCTGCGGCGGCCGTCGCTCCACATCAGCGCGCGCATGAGCGGCGCGTTCCACATGGGCGAACTCCGGCCCTCGCGGCGCGCCCTGGGGATCGTGTCGTAGCAGAGCATCCCCCGGAACTTGCGGACCGGGACGGACTGCTCAGGCTGTGCCGCGGGCGTCCCGCCCGCCCCTGGGAGCGCCGGCGTCCCGCCGGCCGGTGCAGGCGAGACGCCTGCGGTACGTACTGCGGGCGCAGCCGGGACGACGCCAGCGCCCGCGGCTTGCCTCAGTCGCCGCTTCTCCAGGTTGACCCGGCGGCGCGCGTGCTGGGCGAGCTGGGCCAGAGCGTGGCGGACTGTTTTCCGCTCAGCACTCGGGGCCAGTCGCAGCGGGGAGAGGGCCGTCTTCCCGCCGACCACACCCAGGAAGTCCAGGCGCGCCAGCGCGTCCCGCAGGACCACCGGGCGCGCCGAAACCTGGGCCGCGGACAGGCGCTCCCACCACCCGGCCGCCTCGCGCGCCAGGCGTTCATCCCAGTCTGCCAGGCTTTCAGCCCCCAGCCACTGCGCCTCGGCGGCGCCGGCGTTGGCGATGAAATAGAGGTAAGCCGCGGCGGCCGCGCCCACGGCCGCCAGCGCGCGCGAATCAAGCTGCGCCATAGTGTCGGCGCCGCAGTGCCACCAGCGGTCCCCGCTGTGGAGGGCCGTCGCGGGGACGCCGGTCAGTTCCGGCGGGAGCACAAGGTGGCTGGGCACGGGGACCAGGCTCCGCCGGTCGGCTCCGTTGTACCAGTGAACCCGGAAGAGGTTGCGGGGGTCGGGGGCGTCGGGGCGCTCGGGGTTGTACCCGGCCAGGCGCACGTACCCGCCCAGGGGCAGGGCGGACAGGCGGACGTCGGTCTCCTTCCAGCTGAACCCGGCCACCCGGGGGCCGAAGCCCAGGCTGAACA
>JBEKKG010000020.1:0-19651 GCA_050010835.1 Planctomycetota bacterium | reverse complement strand
CGTGCGCTCCGTGCCCTTCGCGCGGAAACACGTGAGCGTCTGGCCTGCGGCAAACGGCTGCGTCACGTTCCGGCCATAGGTTTCCCATCCGGTCATGTTGGGGATGGTGACGTGGAGGACTTTTTGAATTACGTCACCGTCCGCCTCGATGACGTAGGCCGCCGGCGGTTCGTGCTGGTTGGCGGCCCGCTGCCAGTTCTTGAGGTCCTCGTTGGCGAAGGCGATGATGGTCTGCTCAGCCCGCTGTCTGGCCAGTTCGGCGCCGTACTCCGCCTTCGTCATCCACTTATCGTTGACGCGGAGCGCCGGCTCGCCCCACGCAGGCAGGCCGAGCGCGATGAGATTTCCGCCGGCCTTGAGGAACTCCTGGATCGGGGCGACCGTCTGCAGCGGGAGCGTGCGTGCGTGCGGGAGGACCAGCATGTCGAACTGCGCGCGCGTCAGCTTCGTGGCGTCGCTCACGGTCTGCACATCAACGCACACAGGCTGATATCCGGCACTCAGGAGCGCTTCGCACAAGTCGGCCACGAGAGCGGCATCGAGGCCCGGCAGGTTGTCCTTCAGCACCGCCGCGCGCCCGGGCGCATGGCCGCCACTTTCCGCGCCGGCGCACAGGGAAGAGCTCACGCCCAGGGCGGCGAGCATCAGAGCGCCCGTCCAACATGCCGGCAGAACATGGCACAGCGCGCGCATCACAGCATCCTCAATCCGTCTATGGTGACATCGCCAACAGAGTGGCCAGTCTGGCACGATTCGCAGGCAGAGGCGAGCAAAGAAAAGGCAGCGGTTCACGGGGCGCTCGCCCAGCAAGTTCGGCTCGATGTTCCGCGGCGTGGGTTCGGCGTTGGTCTAGGAGGTCATCCTGGTCGTTGGCGCGCCGTCTGTCCCAGTTCCGAATCCTTGTCGCCAGTCTTGAATTTGGCCGTTGTCCCAGCGCGGCAGGCATGAAAATCGTGGACTGAGCACTCCATAGTGGGTGCAAAAACATTGGCAACGAACATCGCCTAACCCCGTGCCTTCTCCAACTCCGCAATCGCCCGACCAATCGCCACCTTGACTTGCTCCTTGACTAGGCGCTCAATGATTTCCTGGATTGGTTCAAGCCCGCCGGCCACCTGCGCTTTCTTTGCCGGCATGCCCGGCTTCCTCGCCGGTTTCCCTGTGCGTGTGACGAACCCGGTCAATGCTATTAGCCCGCCTTGGTAACCTGCGGTTTTGGCCGCCTGGAGGGCTTCTGGCCACTTTTTCCCGGCCTTCTGCGCCTCAAGGGTGGCGTTCACTATCGCGGCCCTTGTGGCCTCGTCGTAGACGTGGCGGTGCTTCCTGGCCACTCCCAGACCTTTGGGCCTGCCGCGCTTGGCTCCTGGCTTGCGAACACCTTTCATCAAGTGGAACATCTTCTCTATGCCGCCCAAGGTTCCGGTGTAGCCGGCCCCTTTCGCGGCTTTGAACGCATCCACCCATGGCTTTCCCGCGGCACGGGCTGCGGTGACGGCCTGCATGAAAGCTGACTTGGTGGCTTCGTCGTAACCTTTGCGCGGCATTGGTTCCTCTCCCCGTTATGCGGTTGACATAATGACCTTAACAGAAGGCGGTTCAAAAGCAAGGCGCACCAGCAAGAGGATCAGGGGGCGCAGCCGGGGCCACCCTTACGCAGTGATTTCGCCTGGTCACTTGGTCATGTGGAACGACACCCGTTGGGTTGACGGAGTTGTTCGCCATCCTTGACCTGAGAGCTGAAATATGGGCGAAAATGGTGCCCGAACCACGGCTGCAGCAAAGACCTGAGACACCCAAGCGGATTTCCTACAGCGAGGGGGTTAACGGAACGGATTTCTCGCCTAAACCCTTTGGCCATAAGCACGAACGTGAAATCCGACGGCTTAGTATAACCCTATTAGGAAAGGCGTAATCTGCTATTAGACACAATACGCTTGGTAAATGTCAAATGAGAATCCCACTGTAGCAGCCAATAAGGTCAGAAATGCCACAAATACCGTTTCCCACAGCCATTACTACCTCTTGAACACGCACCGGGCACTGCCAAGAGGCCGAATTAGCCAGCACTTGGCGGGCTTGAGCCGAGCTCTTGGCGACAATTCTTGCCCTCGGTATCCCCTGGACGACCAGACCTTGGCAACCTTTGCCGGGACAAATGTCCCACTTCCGGCAGCGGTAGCACCGCCCTCCGTCCAATGCGCCAGCAGCAGTTCAAATTGGCCGAAGCAAGTGCGACACGAACCGCGCCAGACACTCATCGAGGCCAAGATTGAGGCAGACCTGACTGCGCAACGCATCTACCAGGATCTCGTGGCAGAGCAGGGTTTCGCGGGCGCGTACAACTCGGTCAAGCGTTTCGTCCGGCGGCTCCCTATAAGACACGAAGGATGCACAAGGCCCACAAGCCAACAGCCAGAAACGACAACCCCTACTTGAGCACCTCCGACCCGTTTGAACTGCTGCTGGCGCGTTTTATTGGGAAGGTGCTACCCCCGCCGGAACCTGCGCAGAGCCGGCGGCCACTTGAGCGGGGGGTGGTTGCCGTTGGAGCCGCGCTGGGCGGGCCGGAGCTGACTGCCATGTCGCCGGGGCTGGCCCCTTGCCCACCTGCTGTGAGGAGAGCATTTACCGCCGCACAAATTTCAACCGAGGCCTCTGCTCCGGCGACCTTTACGAGGATCGGAACAAGTGCAGTAAGAATCGTGAATAACAGGTATTGCTGTGGATGGGATCCAGAGTGAAGCACGCGATTCACCATCGGGTATAGGTCAGATCGCGCTGATTCACTGACAATTGCCATCAGCTCATCGAGCGCCGGCGGCAAAAGCAAGAACTGCTGGGCATCGATAGCCCTGGGGATCATACTCAATGCCTCCTTCATGAGCGCTTGGCGTTGGTCGAGAGGACAGCAGCATGCCAGCCTTGCCAGGGCAAGACCCTTGACAATGACATCCTTCACCTCATGGGCTGCACTCAG
This sequence comes from Planctomycetota bacterium, assembly GCA_050010835.1. Lineage (GTDB taxonomy): Bacteria > Planctomycetota > SZUA-567 > H5-PLA8 > H5-PLA8 > JAPLOD01. Next base: position 16,674 of record JBEKKG010000020.1, on the reverse strand, counting down.
TGCCTCACGCCTCACGGCCTCCCTCTCGGTGTCATCCCGGAAGCAAGGATGGAGAGCAGTAAACAGACGAGTACGCTCCTTCGGATCGTCCGACCTGCGAGCGAGCCCCAACATCTCCTCCACCAAGACTACTCGTTCCGAAACACCCAGATGTTGGACGACGCCAACCACTTCTCTTGAGATGGATGATACGGTCTTGTCCTCACTCCATGCAAGGCGCAGCGTTGCTTTGGCGCGCGCCTCCGCCCGCGCGGGTGGAAGACATGGCAGCAATGCGCACGTAGCCGCCAACAACATGGTGGGATGTCGAATGCACTCGACTACAAGTTCGGCGGTCTCAATATCTCGACGCGCAATCAAATCAAGTGCGAGGTCACGCAACTTCCAATCACTATCCGTTGCAGGACCGAGGCCATTGCGTAGCTCAGCCACGAGTTTTCGTGGTGAACGACGCACATCCGGATTTGCGCAGCGACCACATAGCCGGAGCAATGAGATCGCACGGTCTGACGCTTCCATTTTATCAAGGGACTGAATAGCTTCGAGCTCGGCCTCCTTCTTGAATTTGCCCTGTAGATGCGGGATGATGATATTCAGCGCTCGCACCCGCTCAAGCCGATTGCGGATTCCGCAGGCGTGATCCACTGCATCGGCCTCCAGTTCTGAGCCGATCGGCAGTCCAAGAATCGGGAGCGTGTCGATAAGGATGGCACCGCGCATAGGCCGAAGAGACAGTGTCTGCAGACACTTGAGTGCCTCGACTTGCTTCTCCGAACTCCCGAGATGGCGTACCAACTTACGAATGAACAACTGTGCGTTGTACTGGAACGTCATCGCCGTGAGATCAGCCCATGCCTCATTCAGGATGTGGCTCCGGCTCTTGGGCGGAATATAAGTGGCGAGCCGACACACAGCAAGCGCCGCCACACGCGAATCATCCTCTCGTGCCTTAATGACCTTAATGGCTTCCTCCCACATGCCGGCTTCGGCCAAGCAGCTAGGCAGACAGCTAGTCTGTGGCGACCCAAAGATCCCGCAAGGCCATACGTCCGACGGCTGACGCATTACAACTTCGTAGGCGCGCCGCAACAACTTCAACCGCAAGTTAGGTGCGGCATTGTAGAAAAGAGAGGCAGGCCAGTCGAACCACGCCTCAACATCATCGCGCGTGTTTATCTCCGATTCTACATCACAACTCGCGGAACGACTCGCGTGAGCCTCAACGTGCTGCGCGAGAATCTGCTTCTCGGCCTGCTGTTGTGCGCTGTCAGGGATAAGGCCGATGATAAGTTCGGCAGTCTTCGTGTCACCCACCATGGCCAAAAGCTTGACGATCTGTTTGAGATACAAAGTGCACAGAGTCTTCTCATCTAGCAGGGCAATGATACGTCGGGCTTCTTCAATGATCCCGTCATTGCCCATGATCGGACGAATGTCCGCCAATTCAGCAAGTGCATAAGCTAGACGCTTGCTTCCTATGCTTGCGCGCGCAGTCGTGAGCATCAACAGTAGTGCCTTCAGTTCACCCTCTGGCAACTGGCACGCCATACGAGCTGCCATGGTGATTGTCTCGGCGCATTTATCGGTACCCCATGCCGTCCGCCCGTGCTGGAATGCCATGCGCTGCAACTCTGGCGGAAGATAGTGCATCATTCCGACAATGGCTGTTGTGTATTCCTGTCCGGCGGGCGGCCGCAGCGCATAGTTCAGCCCGCCGGCTGGTGTCCACTTACCCGACTCCACGAAGGCAAGAACTACGTCTGCTGGAACACGAGATGAGCAGGACTTCACGGCGTCTGTGATTAGCGCACACTGGATCTCCTTGGCAAGCAACGGGACCAACTCGCCGCACGCGGCCCTTTCCGTATTCGTGGCCGCGGCAGCATCCCAAGCAATAGCGAGATCCTTAAGGTACCCAGCAAGACTGACATCTGTGGACTCATTTGCTTCGTACCATCCCCTAGCCCCTATGAGCGCGAAAAGGTCATCCTGGCGGTCACTCCTTCGGAGATGGGTGGCAAGGTGCCGAAGTCCGTAGCCTCCGTGCACATCTCGTCTTGCTGGATCACGAAGACCGGACAGTGGGGCTGACAGGTCAGCGGGGTTGCCGTTCCAGTGCGTGATGAACGTGGTGGCGATGCGCGAATGGGCCTTCCTGGTAGCTGCGGCAATACTGTGGACGAGGTCTCGCTGCAGTTCGGAGGTAAAGATCGCATTCTCCTCGACACGCCCTTCGAGGAAATGCCGGAACACGTCATGGTACAACCGGTAGTGCCCTGCTGTGTCATTAGTTCCAGGCTGTCGGATAATGAAACGCCTCCAGGAGTGCTCAAGGAGCCACCGTACCTGCGATGTCTGCCTTACGTGCGCGAGTGCGCAGAGAGTGCTGAATGTTACGGGCTCTTGCACCGCGGCCAAGGTTCCGAGTAACCGAAGTTGCCGGGTCCCCCAAACGCTTGCGTGCTTCGCATTTGCGCTCCAACGATCCCAGAACTGAACGTAGTACTGCCACACGCCAAACGGGAGGTCGTCAAGTTGTGCGATGGAACGTTGCCCTTGTTCAATCTCATATATGACATGATGCAGGTATAGCCACAAGCCCTGGCTTCTCCTTGTCAACGTCTGGACAAAGCGTTCTTGGGTACAAACACCTGTCCTAATAGCCTTTGCTATGCCTGGCCAAAGTTGTGGAGACGTTGCCACGGTTTCAAGATAGCTTCGCACATCTTCGAGGTTCTCCTCGCCGTCTGCCTTCAATTCGACCGTTTTGCAGCGTGTCTCACCAACGGCAAGCGGCACGCCTCCAGGCTGTTGCGACACGACAAAATAGATGCCATCGGGCAGCCGCTCCGGCAGGCCCAGTACGTTGCCTGCCGCAGGCCGCTCGGCCTCATTTAGCGCATCCACAACGACGACGATCTTCTCGTTAGGCCGAAGCTCGCGTTGACGTTTAGACGCATCCTTGAGGATCGCGTAGAACAAGTGACGTTGCACATCGTTCTTCCCAGAGCGTAACTCGGCGGCTTTGTCCTCTAGCTGCCACGCCCGTGCCAGTTGGACAGCTAGGTTCGACAAAGCGGCGCTCTGTGTCCGGCCCTGCTCTGCAAAATGGTGGACATACCCACGCTTTCTTGCCAAATCAGCAACAAAGGCCGTCTTCCCAATCCCCCCGTATCCATTGAGGACGAAGTACCCGCTTCGCTCCTTCCTCAGGAATGCGTCCACTTCGGCGCGCAACCATTCGCGTCCTGTGAATTCTGCAAGGCGCAATCTGTCAAAAACCTCCTGAGGATCAATGTAAGCAGCGCACAGCAGTGCGTAACACTGTGGTTGGAAGAAGGTCTTTGCGCCTTCGGTCAGAAGCTGGCGAATGGCATCGCTTCCCATTGGCAAGCTGGAATCAGACTCACTCTGTGGGGCTTGCGCGCTGGTCGCCTGCCTATCGCCACTCGCATGATTGACGGCCAGCCGGTCGTTCGCAGACACGCCATGCGTCACTAGAAGTGCCTGAGACTTTGTCAAAAGTGAACTCAGTCCAACAATGTCGACCCGCCAGGCTGACGGCAAGTCAATCCGCAGTAGCAATTGCCTTGGCTCCTGTCCCTCCGGCTTGGCTTCAACCCAGCACGCGTTGAACATCTTTGACAGCTCATCGAGCTCGGCGCGGTGAGAGCTGAACCACAGGCCCTGATATAGCCTGGCACAGCAGTCCTGCCGCTCCCTTCCCCTAAGCTGATCGAGCTCGTTCTTCTGCTCCGAAGATAGCTCCGGGTAACCGCTGTCAGTGACCGCCGTCCACACGCGGCTTAATTTAGGACTGGTGGTGATGATGGGGAACCCGAAACGCTTGGAGAAGACGATGTATGGGATGCCGCCTTTGAGCTTGAACGAGTAGTTACGTTCTTCGTCCCTCTTATCGGCTACAGGGCGGAGTTGGCGCCAAGTTGTATGTAGAGATGTTGCGACTGGATAGGGCGCCTTCAAGTAATCGGCAATCATACGCCATTCGGCCTCGACTCCTGCAAATGGCACCCAGCCTTCTGGCGCGTCCTTTACTCTAGCGACCAAGGCTACCAAAGCCAGGTTGCGACGCCTGGCTGCGGTCTCAAACTTCAGGATTAGGGAACCAGAGGGGAAAACGCATTCCCATCGTCTTAGGTCAATCCTGAACGTAGGGAACCTTGTTGCCATAGCCCTAAGTCCATCGGGAGGCGGTCGGCGATGAGAGAGAGCCAGAAGCCTGTCGCCGCCGGTCCGCTTGTTGCCTGCCGCAAACTCCACTCGATCAGCTACGGTGCCGAAACCGAGGTCACTGTAAGGTGCCCTTGGTGTCGCCGCCAGTGCGTAATTGCGCTTTGCATTCAATTCGCCGGGCAGCTTCTGGCGAAGGCCCGTCAAGAATCGTTGGCTTAGACCTGTTTGCCGATTCTTATGACGAGGCCTGTGGCCGTGGGTCCATCGTCGGTGGCCCTACGGGACACGAACCGGGCTCTGAGCCCGGCAGACACAAGGCGGCACTCGAAGACAAACCGGAGGTGGCGAGCCCGCGCAACTCCGGTTGCTTTCAGATTATCGCCCCTTTGCCCAATGCCTTCGCCCTGCTCTTCCAGACGCTCCTACGCCTGCTTTGTGAGCCAAACTGAGTCGGCTCTACGAAAGTGCTTGCCGTAACATTTCGGCAATTCCTGTGGGGGTTACGGAGACGCCTGTAACCCCTCGCAAACGGGAAACTGGGGCGCGTCGTGGAAAGGAAGAAGACATGACCAAGAGAACAGACCAGCGCATTGTGATGCTTCCATGGGAGGATCTGCGGACGCTGGAGCCATTGGCGGCGAACATGAGTTCGACCGGACTGGATCAGAAACATTACGCACTCCTGCGGGCCGCCATCCGCGAAGCGGGAGAAGTCAAGGTCCCCGTGGACTTGACCATGGGAAAGGCCATCATTGACGGTGTCCACCGCTGGTCTGCGGCGATGGAACTGCACCTGCCGCTGCCCGCCATCATTCACCATATTTCGGAGGAAGAAGCGATTCGGCGCGCGATTCAAGCGAACGTTCTTCGCCGCAAGCCTGGACCTGATGAAATCCTGCGGGCTGTCAAGCTGCTGATGGACATTTTCGCCGTCAAACAGGGTGAACCGGGTCTTGAAGGCCGCCTGCGCGACCTAATCGGCACTACGCTCGGAAGGTCCGGCCGGCAGGTCCAGCGGGACATGGACGACATCCGCGCTGGGTTGCAAGCCGACCCCACTGTCTTCGAACGTTTCAAGAATATTCCCGGGCTGCGGAAGGAGATTGACCGCCTCACGAGCACGGAGCAAACGGCGGCCGCGGCGACGCCAGTCAAGACCGAGCGCGTGGTGCAGAAGTTGTTGCGTGCGCTGGACCACGTGCGCACCACGGCCGAAGAGTTACGCCAGCACATCAACGATCTGCGCCCCTCCGAGCGAGGGGAATTGAACGAAGCCCGCGAACAAACCAATGCCATGCTGCAGTCCGTCCTGGCCACCCCGTTGGGAGGCTAATGGCATGGCGTGCCGATCAGTTGGCGCGCCGATAACACCGCGCACCACAACGAGAGCCTGCGAAAGGGACCTCAAATGAAAACTAAACGAGACGCCGAGGCGACCGAGTTGAATCCCTTGGCGGAGTTCAAAGCGATGTTAAAGAGCTTGGACTTCACAGACGCCGACATCTGTAAGTACCAGCTCGCCATAAGGTTGCGATACGTTGGCGATCGCGCCGGCTTGGATCGGGCTTTCCAGGAAGTTCCCGGGGAACTCTTCTTGGCACGACGGAGGAGGTACACACGAGCATGAAATCCATCAACATTCACACTATCTGCCGGCGTTTAGAGCGCTGCGAATACCATGGCGTTGTTCCCCCACGTAGATTTGTCGGCTACCACACAACGTGTCCCGCCGAGAAGCCCCAGGTCTTCATCCAGGCGGGCAGTCACGGTTTCAAGTGTCAGTTTTGCAACAGACACTGCGAGGTCTTTGTTCAATGGGGGATTGCTCGGACAAGCGACGAGGCGTTCCGCGTAGTCTGGATTCAGGGTGGCCGGGCCTCCGCAGTCGAGGTGGCTGAACTGCGCGATGATATCCGCCGCAGTATTGGCGTGGGCGAGTCAAACACCCATCGGCGCAGGAAGAACAAGTCTTTGGAGGAGGATTAGAAACATGAGAATGACCCCGTTTGATGACCCGCCTCGGCGGAAGAAACGAGGCAAATTGCGGCGCTTTCTTAAGCGCCACACTTCCAAGGCGGTAAGAAGCGCTATGCATGAACTCTTTCACAAAAGGGAAAAGTCCGAACAGGAACGCGGGGTTCGTGGGGATGAAGATCAGTCGCCCATCTTGGTCCCACGCAATCCAAGTTTGGCGCCCTTGGGGGAGGACGATGACTACAGCTCGCCGTTCCGCCGAGGCGAGCCGGTTGCGACAGATCCGGCTGACGATGATCATCTTGGGGAGTCCAATTCCGAGGGTAATACGGACGAATTCATCTCAAACGAGCCGGTTGGTGATCTGGCTGGAGGATTGGAAAGGGTCCGGCTTGCGCCTGTTGAAGACGAGCAGAACGATGCCGCCGAAGAGGAAAGTGATCAGAACGACGAAGGCGCAGGCTGTGACGAAGACAACGAATCGGAAGCCTTGGAGACGGACGCCGGGGAGGGCGTTGGCAATGACTGCGATGATGGAGCGGACGTTGGCGGCGCCGAATCAGATGAGGACGCTGGAATGGCTGATGGCGGTGGTGCCGGTGGGGATAGTGGTGGGGCCGATTCAGGCGGCGATGGAAGTGATGGTGGTGACGCAGGCGGCAGTGATTCGGGTGGTGGCGCTGACTGGGGTGGTGGCGGGGCTGACTCAGGCGGCGATGGGAGTGATGGTGGTGACGCCGGCAGCAGTGATTCGGGCGGCGGTGGCGCGGGTGGATGATTGTATCGGGAGGTCAAGTCATGGCTGAATCTGTGGACGAACCCAACAACGAGAAAGATGAAGCGGCGGACTTGACGGCGCCATCTTTTCGCAAGGCACAGCAGTTCAGGGACGATATACTGCGCGGCTTTGACGAGGAGAAACGCCGTGTCGAAAAGACCCGCGACGTACTCCCGGACGGCAGGCCGCTCCGGGAGAGAGAAAGGATTTTCACATTTTCGGACGAACAGGAACGAATTATTGCCGCCAAGAATACACTGATACCGGCCGATTGCGGATGCCTCTGCGATCCCAAAAGCCTCATGGTCAGTCCCAGCGAGAAGACATATTGCCCCAAACACGGCACGGTTTGCGGCTGGTGCAGGAAAACCTTTTGTAATCGTGAAATGATCTATTGTCATGTGGCCCAGAGCTTCTTTTGCCCGGGCTGCCTTGCCATCGGGCGATGCCTCGGCGGGGTGAAGGTCTTGCGGCAATTCCTCGAATGGATGGGAGGCTAAAATGAGCGACAATTTGTCCTACTCCTCTGATGGCAACCCCACACCGCTAATACCCCTGACAAAGTTGCTGGACCTGGAAGCGCGCGAACTTGCGGATTACTTTACGCGCCAAATACTGCGGTACCATTTCTTGTTGGAAAACCCGTTCTTAGTTGACCTTCTCCAGACCTTCAAAAGGGATGGACTAAATGTGTCAAGCCAGGTGGTCAAAAAGATTCATCGGGTAATGTCCGCGGAGATTCGCCAACATCACGGCAAACGCAATTCGTTTCCCTTTAATGACTGGCACGATCCCACGTGGTTCGGAAAAGGCGACATCGAACTGGGCCAACTCCTGGACTTTACGCTAACGGGTCTCCGCACCACCGCCACACTCCGTATTTTCTCGGAAAGCATATACAGTCACATGCTTATTGCGGCCACTACGAACGTTGGCAAGTCGCACCTCGCTTATGCGTACCTGGAGCAGGCATTCTGTATTGTGCGCCGCAGTAACCCGGCGGCTGGACTCTGGGTGTGGGAGCTGCGCAAGGACGAAACCCCAACGCTGTTCTTCCCGTTTGCCGAAGCGGGCATTGACCTGCAATTACTGCCGTGGGAGGAATTGAAGTTCAATTTTCTTACTCCGCCCCAAGGCGTCACTCCGGCCAGCCACAGCCAGTTTCTCGCCCGCATGCTCGCCAACACTTGGGAATTGGGCCAACCCGGCGAGATGCTCCTGCAAGTGTGTCTCGACGCGCTTTATGCGCGCTGCCTGAGCCGCCCCACAATCGTTTGGCCCACCATGTTTGATCTCAGGGAAGAAGTTGACGCGGCCATGGGCCGAAATGCCGAGGCAAAGAAGTCTGTTCTGTTGCGGATTGATCATTTTCTCTCTGTGTTCAAGGATCGCGTCGCTTACTCTTCGGCGTACACGCCGGACAACCTGGATTCGGCGGCCATTTGCTTCCGGATGCAGGGGCTGCTCCCAATGTATCAAGCCGCCATCATGACCTACTTCATCGCGGGCGCAAACTCTTACCGTATCGCCACCAACCAATATGACAAACCGTTGATTATCTGTGTCGAGGAAGCCGGGAACCTTTTGTACGGCACGGAGGCTGAAAACAGCCAGCGGCAGGTTTTTGAGCTTGCTGAGTTTTCTCGTGCTCAGCGTATCGCGCTGGTCTTCATGGCGCAGCAAAGTGGAAACCTTCCCGAAAAGCTTTTGAATGTGCTGCGGCGGCGCATTGTCGGTTTGATGTGGGACAAGGAACTCACCCGCGTGCTAAGCGGCGTCTGCACGCGGAAGCAGATCGAATGGGCAATCAAGAATTTGCGCAATCGCTGGTTTGTACTGGCAGTTGACATGGAGGATGGCCGCCGAACGGCCGTAGTCTTCCGGTCTAAAGATTTCGAGGTCGGCCGTCGCCCCGCAGCAAGCGAAGTGCCGAACAGTTTCATCCGCAACATCCCATTGGTGAGTTTCGCTGTGGCCCCTGGCACATCAGTGGGCGCGCCGGGAAAGGCCGCGCCGGTGCCCTTACACAATTTGCCGCAAATTGTAAGTAAGGCTTGCCCGCCGGTACTGCCGCCACAAGCGTTGCGGCTTATTGAAGAGGTGGCCAACTTCCCGGATCGGGCCGTCAGCCAGCACGCTGTAGCCTTGGGACTGAGCGATGTCGCTGTTAGCCGAATTATCACCGCGTTAAAGAAAGCAGACCTCGTTTGCGAGCACGATGCCTACACTGGCTTCACAAGCCACTACTTCCTCTTGGAATTGCTTGAGCTTTCCATGTCGTTGTTGAACCCGGCGCTCCGCGCCACCTACAACGCGATATTAGCCCCCACCCGGCGCAATGGCTTCCTGCATGGCTCTTTCCAACGGCGCGGGGCGGCGCATTACACCCACAAGGGCTCGACAGTCGGCCTCGAAGTGCCCTACAGCCTGCCCAATGGCCACAATGTTTTCGTTGACATGGTGAAGAATGGAGTGGAGGCATTTGAATTTGAACTCTCAACGAATGGTGCTTCGAGCGCCGCGAAAATCAGTGCAATTGCGTCAATTCAACGCGGGTATCTGGTAGTCAGCAGCCAGAAGCGCATCAAGATCATTCAAGGAAATATTGTGGCCTATAAGAATATCAAACGGCTCGACGTGGTGACCTTCAAGGATTTGTGCTTCGAGCCACTGCCGCAATACTCCGCTGATGGCGTGTTGATCGGGTGAGAATTGTCGCTTTCAAAAGAGGGGGTGGATGATGAAGAGCGTGATTGTTGCATTCGTCCTGATGGCGTCTGGATTCCTGGTATCGTGGTCGCACCGATCTCTCTGGGGGACATGGTTCATATCTGAATCCTTGCCTTGGTCACGGGAACGTGACATGCCCGCTGGCCCAGTGTATGAATTTGCGCTTCTTTTCGTTTTGCTCTTCGCAGTATTTGCGTTGTCATTTGTGCTGCCCCGTTGGCGGCAACAAAACCAAGTTGCGATGCCGCCTCTACCTCCGCGTTACCGCATGAAGTTGGGTGCGGCCAAACTCGCCGGCCTGTTTGCAGTCGTGCTGGTTTCCCTATGGATGGGCGAGCACATTCAGACTGGACTGGAATTCAATTCCCTGGCGCGTGAACTCTTCGGCGTGCGAGACACAGAGATGCGCAATGCCGCGGCCTTCTTCACTGCGACCGTGGGGCTTGGCGCAATTGTGCTTTGCGCGTTCATCCTGTTCGGCACGCGGCGCGTCATGTCGTCCTCGCCTTCACCAGCATTGCGAAGCCCTGGCCCGCCGCTGCCCATTCGCAGGCCGTAGTGGCCCTGAAACGCACTAACCTTCTCCGATCGGCCACACCCTGTTTCCACCGAAAGCCGTACGGATTTCAACTGAAATCCGTTCGGATTTCATCTCTTTTCTCGCGGCCTGAAAACCGTTCTGAAATCCGCTCTCCCCGTCTGTAACCGGCATTCCCGGCGGTGACATTCAGGCTCTAAGTGTAAAAGGGGGATAGCGCGAGATCGTTAACCAAAGCATCAAGTGACGGCAAACTCAGGAGCAATGTTCCAGATCTCAAAGCGCGGTTGCGCCCCGGATCAATCCAGAGTTCATCCTTCAGCGGGTCATATGCATTGTGAAAAAGCGGGCACGAGTGTGCAAGCGTGCCTTCAAGAACGACCCCATATCGTTCTCCGATGGGCTTGAGTTTGGCAGTGGTGTATCCAAGTTGCACCATTCGGCCATTGGCGCGATGCCAAGCGGCGATGTCGAGCGTCTCTTGCCGCTGGTAAGGATCACTGGGACAGGCCGCTATGTTCCGCCCGGGTGGTATTCTTTTGCCGAGCTGGCAGTATCGAATGCCCCGCAGAATTCCGGACGTTTCGAGAATCATGGCTTCATATTCACGTGTGTAGTGCCGGACCCCGGCCAGTTCCTCTTGCTCCGGGCGCCAAGTCGCGCCGCGCTGGGCCAGCGCCTTGGCAAGGGCCCATTCCAGTGGCGATGGCTGGTATGGCACCCAGTTCCGGTAACAAGGCGGAGCTTGGCTGGCAAGGCCGCCATTTTCCAACAGGCATGACATTCTATTCCGGGCAAAGGATGCGTCTCTTTAAGAACTTTGTGTAGGCTCGCGGTGCTCAACGCGCGCTGAAACATAAATCTGAGCGCCAATTCGGAACGGATTTCAGTGTTGTGAACGAGTACTCAAACTCCCGCCAATCCCAGAGTTGGGCAGCTTTGGGCGGAGCGGCTTTCACCCGCTGCTTAGCCGAAGTCTTCGCACGTTGCCACATTCTTGATGCCTTATGCTTATAGAGAGCTTGCGGTTGCGAATCTCGGGAGGAGGTGAGCATGACTAAAAACGCTTGGGCCGTCTTCATTGCGCTGTTGGCAGTACTGATAACGGTGGTGATCTGGTTGCGGCTCGACAGCCAGTTGTCATTGACCAATAGTCAAAGGGCTGTCTTCAAAGCAGCAGTGCTGGGAATTGCGATCTGCGGCATCACCCGCGTGCTTCTGCGCTGCGGCCCGGGAAACCACTCCGACAACGCCAATTCATCCTCAGACCTCTCTAATCCGGCCAACACACAAACCGGGCAAAGGAGCGATGACAAATGAGGTCTTCTTGGATAATGGCCATTTTCACGATTCTGATCGCGAGTCAGTACACGATCAATGCCTTAGAGCTTTTGCCGCAGCCGCGCGAACTGATTCGCTTCGCTGTGATAACTCTATGCACGATTGTCTTGGTGAAGTTGGTCTCTGGCCAGCCGGAGCGGCCGGCGATACGGCAGGCAGATCTGTCCGGCAAGTCGCTGCCTGTTCGTCCCGGGAATGATCAAACCAAGACGGAAAGGTGAATGTTTTCAATGGCGCCGGTGTGTGCTGGCGTCCGGGCACAAACCAAGGAGGTGAAACATGCCTTTGCCTGGAGGTCCTCTTGCGAACCGGCTGCTCTTGTTGGTGTACATACTCGACGGTTCGGGATCCATGGCTGGAAGCAAAATCGCAGCCTTGAATCACGCGATCCGGGAGTCTCTCGCCGCATTATCGCAGGCGGCGAGTCAGAACCCGAATGCGGCCATCCAAATCATAGCGGTTGTCTTTTCCAGTGGCGCGCGTTGGCTGGTGTCACAGCCTACAGCGCTGGCGAGTTTCAAATGGAATGACTTGCAGGCGGGTGGCAGCACGGACATGGGCCAGGCGCTTTCGATGGTGGCGGAGCAACTGCAAGTTTCCCGTATCGGCACACGTGCGTTGCCCCCCGTGTTGATTTGTGTCTCTGATGGACATCCAACGGATGATGCAGAAGCGGGCCTAAAGGCGATACTAAATGAGCCCTGGGGCAAGAAGGCGGTGAAGATCAGCATCGGGATTGGGGCCGATTGCGATTATGACATCCTTCAGAAATTCATGGACAATCCAGAGCGCTCGCCACTGCAGGCAAATAACGCGGCCGACCTCGTGAAATACTTTGTTTGGGCCTCGACGGAGGCCGTGAAGGCGGTTTCCCAGCCGGCAAGCCAGAGCAGGAATGCAGCCGCTAACGCGAATGTCCCGCTTCCCATACCCCCGGCGCCGACCACTGGGACAGTGTCAACTTCACAAGTCTGGTAAGGAGCGCCGCAACTTGACGATCAAACATGATCACTTCCGCTGGCGTGCCATTGGCGCCACCACCTGCGGAGCATCTCATCTGCGAACCGGACGCCCGAACCAGGATGCCATCGCATGGCTGCCGGAAACGGGCAAGGGCCCCCCGCTGGTGATGTTGGTGGCGGATGGGCATGGAGCAGACAAATCTTTTAGAAGTGGCACAGGCTCGCGGCTGGCTGTGGAGATTGGGAAGCAGATACTGCTGGCCTTTGCGGACAGCCAACGGCAATCAATGAACCTTTCCGCACTCAAACGCTTGGCTGAGGAAAAACTGCCCATCGATGTGGGACGGGCTTGGCGCAAAGCGGTTTCGTTGAACCTGAAATCCAACCCTTTCTCATCTGCGGAGCTGGATGAATTGGAACGCAAAGGAGGCGCCTCGGCGCGGCAAGCCGTCTTAAAAAGGCCGCACTCGGCTTATGGCACCACACTCTTGGCGGTATTGGTTACGGAAGCATTCCAGCTCTACCTGCAGTTGGGAGATGGTGACATTGTGACTGTCTCGGAGACGGGAGAAACAAGCCGGCCCCTGCCACCGGACCCCGCTTCGTTCGGCAACGAAACAAACTCCCTCGCCGGCGAAAATGCATTGCGCGAGTTCCGCGTGTGCTTCCGGGTTCACAATGTCATGCCTCCAGCGCTTACATTGCTCGCAACGGACGGCTACTGCAATTCCTTTATAGATGATGAAGCGTTCTTGGCCGCCGGACCAGACATACTCCAACAGATTCGCTCAGACGGCCTAAGCAGCGTGCAAGAGCGGCTGCCTGAATGGATTGCCGCGGTTACACGGCAGGGCAGTGGCGACGACATCACTGTGGGCATCATTAAACGCGGCGAAGACACGGACCGCGACTCCGTACTCCAGCGTCTCAGCGCGTGCGAAGCCGGACTGGACACCGCATTACAGCAGGAAATGCGCGTGGCAGCGCTGGAAGAATTGGCTGCGGGCAATCGGCGTGACCTGGCCCTTGTGCAAGTTGAGGTACAGCAGGTTGCACACCGATTTCGCAGATACCAGTGCTCTATGGCCATAGCGGCCATTGCGATTCTACTGGTCCTGCTGGTACTTATCTTGTGGTTGCCGGAGGTGCCCTTCAGGGCACCTCGATCGCGTCCTCTATCCGGAAATACTGCTGGTTTCGTTCAGACGGATTCGGTGAAAGCAGAGTGCCGTTGATTGGTAGCGAATGTCGTGGAGGAAGAAGTCATGAACCAACTCCTCAAACCCGGACAGACTTTGCGAACGCACACCTCCGGCGCGGTTTGCACGATCAAAGAATTTCTTGGCGGAGGAGGCCAGGGAGAGGTTTATCGCAGTGACATCAATGGAAAGCCTTGCGCCGTGAAAATCTACCATCCACAGTATCTGGAAAACGATCAGCGCCAGCGCAAAAGGCTGGAGATGGCCATCAAACTAGGGCCGCCCAGTGACAGGTTCCTTTGGCCGACGGAACTGGTATCTGGAGTGGACTCCTCGACGCTTGGTTATGTCATGCCCTTGCGGGAACCACGATTCAAGGGAATCATTGATCTGATGAAACGGCAGATTGAACCGACCTTCTACGCGTTGGCCACGGCAGGCTTTGAACTCGCCCACAGCTTCCTGCTGCTGCATGCGAGGGGCCTCGCCTACAGAGACATTTCCCTGGGAAACGTGTTCTTTGACCCTTCTAACGGCGAAACCCGTGTCTGTGACAATGATAACGTTGATGTAGACAAACAACCAGGGTATGTTGATGGGACGCCGCGCTTCATGGCGCCGGAAATAGTCAACGGGACCGGCTCGCCGAATGCCCTGACAGATTTGCATTCACTCGCGGTTCTCTTGTTTTACCTTTTCGTAATCCACCACCCGCTCGATGGGGCCAGGGAGTCTTCCATCCGGTGCTTCGACCTGCCCGCCCAAAAGTTACTATACGGAACCAGGCCAATCTTTGTCTTCGACCCGAAGGACAATTCCAACCGGCCAGTCCCAGGCTATCACAATAATGCCCTGATACTCTGGCCCATCTATCCGGAATTGCTGAAAGCGCTTTTCACACGCGCTTTCACCGCTGGTCTCATGAATCCGGACGCACGTGTCCGTGAAAGTGAATGGCGCGGCGCAATGCTTGATCTGCGTGATTCCATTTTCTACTGCGCCTGTGGTATGCAGAACTTCTATGACGCTGACACTTTGCGGAAATCAGGCAAACTAGGTCATTGTTGGTCCTGCAAGAACGAACTGCGCCTGCCGTGTCGCGTCCGTATCGGTAAGCATGCCATCATGCTCAATCACGACAGCAAGTTGTTTCCACATCACACCGACGGCCAAAGGGCATATGACCTCTCAAAGCCTGTGGCGGAAGTAGTGCGTCATCCGTCAAACCCACAGTTGTGGGGCCTTAAGAACCTCTCCGGAGACAAATGGGTGATGACTGCCGCGGACAGTGCGCTGCATGATGTAGAGCCGGGACGCAGCGTGTCATTGGCGCAGGGGATCAAGATCAATTTCGGACATGGCGCCGAGGGTGAGATACGCGCCTAGGGAGCGAGGTGAACGATGGATGAGAGACCGCGTCAAACGCTTTGCGCCTTAGTCAAGCAATACGGTCCTTCCCTTTGCGACAATCCGCGTCGCTGCGAGGCTCTGCTTCGCGATGCTTGCGGCGGATGCGAATGTGAAATCTTGGTCTTGATGGTGGCGCTGCATAAGAAGGTGCCCAACGCGTTGATGAAACGGAATGATTCGATGCCCTGGGAGGTTTCGGTGTGCCTGCAAAGCGAACGTTTACACGGCGAGTGTGGCCTGGACAGGAACAAGGCACGATGGGCGGTGGAATCCTGGGCGCTAGCTTTGGGGGCAATTACCCCAGCCCAACTCTCAACGAGCCCGCTAAGCACCGGAAGACAGCAGGGATGTTCACCAGTCGCAGCCGCTACAAGCGCGCAGTTGGACTTCTTCATCATCCCCATGGTGACGGTGAGACTGGCAGGCATCGTGGCCGTGGAGTTCATGCTGATGGTCTATCTTTTTCCCCCCATCTTTCCCCCTTTGGCTGGCGTGGCTGTAGCGGCTGGCATCTACATGTGGATTACCGAGGATCCACATGTGAAACGCAGGACATTGTGCGGCTGGCTACTTCATTCTCTATCATGCGGGATGGCAGCTTGTGGCAACCAGGCCTGCGGCACCTGCAACCCGGGCTGTGGCGACTGCGATTGCCTGATCATTCTTGGACGGAGGCATGATTGAGTGGTTAGAAGCGCAGGAGCGTACGTTGTAGCGAAGAGAGGGCTTCCCATCGCACTGTGCGCGGAAATCGCCCAATCACATCAGGGGCAGCTTTGCCGCAAGCGCGAAGCTGCCCCATTTTCTTCCGGCGGCGCGGACTTCAAGGTGAGCGTTGCGCCTACTGCTGTTGGTGATGTTCCTTACGGGTGCGGTACAGATGGTGCAGTTGGACAGAAATAATGTTGCCACTGGCGTGGTACGCTTACTGGGCGCGGAGAAAATCCCGAACAGCAATGGCGCCATCAACGGGGACAGTATTGCCGCGGCCAAATGGGCGATAACGCAAGCAGAGACTGCGTTAACTGCAACGGATGTTGACGAACTGGAGGACCTCCTGGCTGGCTTGCTGGTCGAGCGACTGCGGCAGCGCGATACCACAAAAACAAGATGATTTGTCTTGACATTGGACTCGCGATTCGCATACCATGCTGCCTGACCGACAACCAAAGCCGTTAGCCCACAACTGATAGCCATAGACCTTGGATCGCACAGCGTGGTGCCAGGAGTGACAGTCATGATTCAGCCGGATTCCCATCATGCCGTTGCCTATATGCGCAAGAGCACTGAGGAACAAGCGCAGAGCATCGGTCTCCAGCAAGCGTCCATTGAGCGCGGGGCGCGGCAGCAAGGCTTCGAAGTGACCGCGTGGTTCAAGGACGAGGGCGTCAGCGGTACAATACCCATGGACGAACGCCCAGGCGGCCGCAAGCTCTTCGAGCACCTGCGGGCGCACCCCGAGGTCAGAGCAGTCTTCTTCGACGACATCACGCGCATGGAGCGCAGCCCTGACCTGCACTGCTACAGCCACCGCTTATACGAGTTTCA
>JBEKKG010000019.1:0-20143 GCA_050010835.1 Planctomycetota bacterium | reverse complement strand
CTGGTCTGGTTTACCCCGCCTTCAGGCGGATCAATGCGCAGGAAAGAAGGCAGGGGACGGTCCTTGGACGTGAGCGGGACTACCGTTATGAGGTCGGCCGAGCTGCGGTTCAGCATATCGTTGGAAACGATCAATGCGGGCCTTGCACGTCCCTGCTCATGCCCACGGACAGGCTCAAAGTCCACGCGCCAGACTTCCCCACGCGACGGTGCAGGCATTACAGGCCCTCCAAACCATCCGCACCAGTGGTGTCCCACAGAGCGATTTCCTTCTTATATTCAGCCGCGGCCTTGGAGTCTTTCTTCAGCGCCGCGTATCCGGCGCAAAGCGCTTCCAGGTACAGCCGGCGGCGCTCTTCTTGCACGGCCCGCGCCAGGACCTCCTGCATGGGCCGGCCCGTTGAGCGCGCAAGCTCCTTCAGCGCCTTATGGGTGGCCGCGCGAACCCTGATCATTGTTGTCGGCATTGCTCTGCCTCCACAGACGGCCCTGTATGCAACGTTATTATACAAGAACAGCATACTGAAATGCAACTTGGCTTTTCATTTCGGGTGCATCACCGGACCTGCTGGCCGTGAACTCCCTCCCGTGGGAAGAGGGACCGGGCCGGACGGTTTTGTGCCACGGATATGCCGCCGCAACGCGGCGGCTTATCCGTGCTCCCTGCGGCTGGCACGGATGAGGTCGCGCCAAACAGCCGGCGCGGCCACATCCGTGGCACAAGAGAGGACCACAGGCGCAAGTCCGGTGATGCACCCTTTCATTTCCCTGTGGGTGCCACTGGCCGCTAACCATTTGTCGAAGGCGCGCGCAGCCGCCGCGCGGCCTCCAGCAGCCGCCGCGCCATGCGCGGGCGCTTGCCCATTTCGGCCATGGAGACCGCGGCCTGTGTTACGTTCAGCCGCTGCGCCAGTTTGGCTTGCGACAGGTTCAGGGCCTGGCGCACAAGTTTGAGCATCTCCGAGGCGTCCGGGGGATGGTCCCCGAGCTGCAGGCCCGGCAAGAGCGGCTGGCTGGAACGCGCGCGTTGCGGGCGGCCGGCGGCGGCCAGTTCCTGCCAGTCGTGCCGTGTGTACGACGCGCTCTGTTCCGCGGTCTCCAACAGGTCCTTGAAGAACTCCGGCGGCTCGACTTGCCACATCTCCTCCAGCGGTTCGGGGGGCGGCGTCTCGGCTTCGCCCTTCAGCTCAAAGAGCACGCGCGGGCGGCGGGGCCGCTTCTTGCCGCGCTTCTCATCCGCTCCGAACAGCGGCTGGGGCAGGCCGACGTAGCGGAAGCGGCCGGTCTCGAAGGCCTTGAGGTACCCCTGTTCGACCATGTGCCGCAACGCATTTTCCAGCCGTTCGAGCTGCTCGTAGCGGGTGTATTCGTCCTCGGCAATCCCCGCCATGCGCAGAAAAGCCCGCGCGCTGTAGCAGAGCGGCCGGCAATTATTCAGCCGGAATTTGATCGGCAAGTGTACGCCGAGCGTGAGGGTCAAACTGTGCAATTGCGCGTTCTCCCGCGCCAGTTTGCGCAGTTGCAGGGTGTACATGCAGCGCGTGCGCGAACTGCCTCTGGCCGCGGCCATGAAGAGGTGCGGGTTGAAGCGCAGGAAGATCTTCTCGTTGGTGGTGATCCGTTCCTTGAGGCGCGCGCCGTCCGCCACGGTCTCCTCCCAGGCTTCGGCCGAGGCCTCGTCCAGCAGCAGCCGCACTTTTACCGTGGCGCCGCGGCGGGGGCCCAGCCGCGTTTCCTGAACGATGGTCAGAGCGCACAGCAGGGCCACGATCTCGCGGGCCTCCCGCAGGTGCCTGGCGGTGTGATAGCCCTTGCCGTTGACGCGGTTGCAGCGGGTATAGCCGAGCAGATCGAGGTGCTGGCTGGCATCGAAAACAAAGGCCCCGGGCGGCATCCCCGGCTGCCCGGCCTGTTCGTCCGCCGCGATCAGCACGCCCAGCAGGTGCTTCAGGCCCACGGGGCCGAACTGGCGCTTGATGAGCAGGCTCAATTCGCCTTCGTTCCATAGCGGGTCGTCGTCAAAGAGGCTCAGGCTGGTCTGGGCCCGGCTTTCCCGGCCAGAACGGACGATGTACGTGCGGACGTGAGCGGGCCGGACGTGCTGCGTGCCCTGGGGCGGCGGCAGGCTCTGCGGCGCAGCGCTTAGCACCGCAGCCAGGTCCGCGCGCCGCGCCACGCCGGAGAAAACCGGAATCAACCCCAGGAAGAGCGTCGTGGAGGGCAGCTTGAACGCGTCCTGCAATGGAACTGGCGGGGCCGGCGGCGTATCGGCAGGCACAAGCGGGGTGTTCTCATCCATAACAGACAATGTATACAGGGCGAGATTGAAATCCAGGCTCTTCCCGTCCAGGGGAGTGTTTCATTTCAGTTAGGAGCGGCGGGAGCCTCGCCCGCCGTACCACGGGCGAAGGCGCCCGTGGCTCCTCGGCAGGCTAACTGAGATGAAACACTCCCGGCTAGGGCCTCTTGTGGCAAAAAGTCCTTGTAGTATTACGCTTCGACCCTTGAATGAAAACCGAAGCCGGACCCCTCCCCCCGCCGCTCGCGGCCAATGCCGTGCTCAACCGCAGCTTATGCTTCTTGAGCGGTGCGGCGCTGATTTCGCAGATGCTCGGCGCCCGCGAGGTCCTCGCGCTGACTGGCGGCAATGAGATTGTTCTGGGGTTGGTCTTCGGCGCGTGGTTCCTCTGGTCAGGCGCCGGTGCGGCAGTTGCGGGCTGGCTCAGGCTGGGCCAGCGCTTCTCCGTATCCGGCCTGGGCGCGGTGGCAACCATCGGGGCGGGCTGGCTGCCCTTGCTGCAAGTGTTGCTGCTGCGTGCGTGCGCGTGCTGGCTGGAGAACGGCGACGGACGCTTGACCGGCATTTGGCAAGCCGTCGCTGCTGCCGGCTTGCTCCTCGCTCCGCCGCCGCTCTTTTGTGGAGCGTGCTTTGCCGCATTGGCGGCGGTGCGCGTCCTGGGAGCGCCGGCGTCCCGCCGGCCTGTAACATCCCCGCAAGAGGAGCGGGAAACAACGCCAAATGCCGGCGGGACGCCGGCGCTCCCAGAGGGCGCCAGCGCGGTCGCCGCCAGCTTCTCTTGGGACGCCATCGGTGCGGCCCTGGCCGGCGCTGTCTTTACCTTCGTCCTGGCCGGGCGGTCCTCGGCCATTCAAACCGGCCTGGCGTTGGCGACGCTGGGCTGTGCCGGCGCATCCTGGGTCTGGATTGCCCGGCGCCAGCATTTTCTGGCCTGCGCGGCCTGCCTGCCGCTGCTCCTCACGGCTCCGGCCGTCTGGACTGGCGGTGTGGCGGAGGAACTCGAACGCGCGACCCTCTGCTGGCGCCCGCGTTTCGCGGCAGATCAGGAAAAGTTCATCGCGGAGCGTGAAAGCCGCTATCAGCAGCTTTTATTGACCGAGTACCGCGGCCAATACACCGTCTACGGCGACGGCGAGGCGCTCGCCACCTATCCGGACCAGGAGAGCACCGCGGCCGAAGTACACTTCGTGGCCAGCCAGGCGCCCCAGTTGCGCCGCGTGCTGGTGGCCGGCGCGGCGCCCGGCTCAACCATACGCGAGTTGCTCCGCTATCGGCCTGAACGCGTGGACGTAATCGAGTTCGACGCCCAGGTGCTGAAGCTCCTGTGGGACAAGCTCTCGCTGGAGGACCGCGCGGCACTGAACGACCCGGCCGTGCGTCTGCATACCGGCGACGTGGCGCGGTTTCTTTTCGACGCTCCCGCCGGAGACTACGACTTAGTCTGGCTCCATCCGCCCGCGCCGTCCAGCATCCAGACCAACAGGTTCTACACGGCTGAGTTCTTCGGGCGCGCCGCGCGCGTCCTGTCCGGCCGTGGCGTCCTCACGTTCTCGACTACGGGCGCGCCAAGTTATCTTGGTCCGGTGCTGTGGGCCTATCTGGGCTCGATCCGCGGGGCGTTGCAGGCGGCTTTTCCGGTCGTGCGCGAGTTGCCCGGCAGCGCGGAACGGTTCCTGGCGGCCAGTCAATCCGGCGTGCTGCCGGCCAGCCCCGAGGAAGCCGTGGCGCGCTTCGCCGGCCGGGCACCCGCCGTGCCCAACTTCGCGCCTGAAATCTTCTTCACAATGTGGGAGCCGGAACAGGAAGCCCAGCGCGCTCTGGACTTCGACGCCGGGACCGCCCGCCCGCCGCCGGCCAACACGAACCGGCAACCCAGCGCCATGCGCGCCTATCTGGCCATCTGGGACCGCTTTGCAGGCGCGGACAGAGCGGAGCACGGCGACGGCGCGCCGTTGCCCGCGGCAGCTTCGCGGCCGTGGCCGGCGAGCATCCTGGTTGGTTTGGCAGTTTTGCTCTTTGTCTTCATCGCCTGGCTGCTCTTCCGCCGAAGTAGGGCGAGCCGCCGGCTCGCCCCACAAAGGCCCAGGGTCCGTTGCGCCAGCGTTCTGGTTGCGGGCCTTTCAGGCGCGGTGGCGATTGCCCTGGAACTGTGCCTGTTGAATGCTTATCAGGCTGCGTGCGGCCACGTCTACGAAAGGCTTGCCCTGGTTTCCGGTCTCTACATGCTGGGCCTTGCGGCTGGCAACCGCTGGGCCGCTTCGCTGCTGAAACGTGTTCCCCCTCCCCTTGCAGGAGCGGGCAGGGGGAGGGCGCACGCAGCTATCGCCTCGCAGATTGCGCTATTGGTCACGAGCGGCCTGAGCGGCCTGGTCTTCTGGGACGTCCTTTCGCCAACGGTTGTGGAATTGCTTGTGGCCTTCCTGACCCTGGCCTTCGCGGTGGCTGCCGGAGTGCAACTGCCGCTGTTGGCGGCGCTGGCGGAGGCGAGCGGAGACGTACAGCCGCTTCCCGAACAACCGGAGACCTCTGCTTGTGCCAGTCCTTGCCGAGCACGCAGCGTGAGTGCGATCCTGGCCGCGGACTATGCCGGCGCAACTCTGGGCGCGCTGAGCACCGGGACGTTCTTGCTCCCTTGCCTGGGGGCCTTCCTGGCGCTGGCCGCCGTGTGTGGTTGCGCGGCCGTCGCGCTGGCCGTGCTCATCGTAACCGTCCAGTCCGAGCCGCGACCGTGAGGGAGCGGAAATTGCCGCTTGCTTACGCGCGCGGCTCGGCTGCTGAACGGTTACCCAAAATCCAAAATCCAAAATGCGGCCGGCCCTTACTGGCCGCGCCGATAAGTGATCGCCATATCCACTCGCTGCATGTTTTCCAGGCTCCGCACTTCCGCTGCCTCGGCGCGTTTGCCGTTGATGGTGATCAGCGTCTCGCGCAGCGTGTCCCCCTTGCCTTCGCTCTTGATGTTCAACTCAAAGGGGATGCGGCGGTAACCGCCTGTGGGCAGCGCAAGATGGATGCTGCGCCGGAAGGTGAGCGTCTCGCCAAGCTCCGCCGGCAACAGCGGCGTTACTTGCAGCGCCGGCTGCGTGTTGTCATGCAGCGACAGCTTCAAGCCCGCGAGCGCCTGGAAGAATTCGATGATCCAGTCCGCCGAGCCGGACAGGCCGAAGTACATGCCTTTGCCGTAGTGGGGGTCATCGCGGTCCGAGGCGTAGGATGTGCAGGGCATCTCGAACGGCCCGGCGAGCGATTCGTCGCGGGCGGCCGAAACGATGCGCTTGAACTGCTCCCAAGCCCGGCCGGCCTGGCCAGGCACGGCCAGGCGGTGGCGGTGCATCATGACTTGGGCGTGGTGGTACTCGCCGTTTTCCGCGCAGCCGGCGGGGACCACGCCCATCCGGCCAACCAGTTCCCGCGCCAGCTTGTTGTTGGCGATGGGCGGGTTGAACAAGCGCAGCCCCAGCCGCTCGTCGAAGAGCAGTTCGTCGCTGGTGGCGAGGAGTTCCCGGATCAGGGTCTGGCTGTCCGGGATGGGTTCGAGGTACTCCCGCTCCGTCAGCAACATCTTCAGGCAGTACGCCTGGGTGAGCAGTTCCCTGCGGTTGACGCCGTCGAAGTCGCGGCCGCGCATGGAGCCGAGTGTGTAACCGGTCTCGCCGCGGGCATAGTCGGGCCGGGAGCCGTCACGGTTGAGTTCGTGGATGGCCGATAAGAAGGCGCCAGGGGCCGGCGGGACGCCGGCGCTCCCAGGCGCAGGCAAGATGCCTGCACCACAAAGGCCCGGCTCCCAGGCTACGCGGACGATGTTCTTGCGCAGTTGATCGGCCGCTCGCTTCAAGGCCTGAATCCTGCCGGCCAAGTCGAGCCCGGCGAGCGCCTCGCGCGCCCGGCGCGTCTCGAGCAGGTCAATGGTCTGGACCATGCAATCGCCGACGTGGGCGCTCAGGCGCACTTGCGCGCCGCGGCCTTGGCCGCGCGTACTCGCGTCGCCGGCGACGGCGGTCCCGAACATGTCCACGGGATCGCACCAGTCGCCGTACATGATCTGCGCCAGGCCGTAGGGCGAGTCCTGGATGTGTCTTTGGAAGCACTCCAGGACCTCCAGCAACACTTCGGCTATGCAGAACGTCTTGTCGCAGCCGGCGATCCCGGAGCTCTCCGGCTTGTCGGGATTGGTCAGGCGCACGGTCTGGACCTTCTCCAGAAGGAGCGCGCTGTCCCCGGTTTCGCGCACGTACATGTTGACGGCATCCAGGAGCCAGAGAGGGCTGTCGGCGTAGGGCCGGTTGTCGTTCAAGACTTCCTGGCTGCGGTCGTCCCAGCGGCTCGGATACTGGCGTGGGAACATGCCGTGGAGCTTTTGCGTGCGCGTCAAGGGCTGGGACCAGCAGGCGGGGTCAGCCACGGGCCGGCGGGACGCCAGCGCTCCCAGGGGCAGGCGGGACGCCTGCCCTACGGTGACGTACATGAAGCTGAGGGCGTGGACCAGGTCGGCGCGCACCCTGCCGGGGTCTTGCTTCATCTTGGGCCACATGTCCTGAGCGCGGTCCCGCGTGCCCAGCTCGATCCCATTGGCCAGCTTGGCGCCGTGCGCCCGGCAGTTCTCGTAGAGTTCCTCAACGCCGATCCAGACGGACTTGGCATACTCGGAGATGACGCGCTGTTTCGGCAGGACCAGTTCGAAGGCCGGCGGCGCAAGCGTCGCGGCTGAGGCGGCGGCCTGTGCGGAGATGCGCCGGGCTTCCGGAGTCCCTTTGACGAGTTCCTTGGCCGCGCCCAGGAACGCCTGCGCCACGCGCTTGTAATCGGGGAACTGGCAACTGGACTCTTGCCGGAAGCGCTCCAACAGCGCCGCATCGGTCACATACAGCACGCTTTGCCGCAGTTCCGCAGCGCGCCCTGGAGCCAGGTCCAGCGCGAACTGGCCGGCCGCGATGGTCGCGATGGTGAACCGGTTGAGTCTGCTGCCGGCGCCCGCGGGCGCAAGAGTTCCGCGGCGGACGGCCAGCGGGAGGAGGGACAGCGCCGCGCTGTCGCCCACGAAGGCCGAGTAATCGCAAGTCGCGTCCAATACGCTCAGGCCGCGTCCGGGCACGCTGGAGAGGCGCTTGAGCTGCAGGATGTCGCTGTAAGGCACCGTGGCGGCGACGACGATTTCAGCCGGTGTCACCGCCAGGCCGCTGTCGTACCAGATCTCCTTGTTGTAGACGAAGCGTTGCGTGCCGTGCAGGTTGAAGAAGGCCCAGAGCAACCCTTGCAGCCGGCGGCGCCCGGTGTTCTCGATGAAGACCTCGCGCAGCAGCGCGGGCCCGTGCGGTGTGCCTGCCAGCGAAAGTTTCACCGCAGTCTGAAAAGCCGTGCCGCCGCGGGCAAACGAGGCGCAGTACCACATCGCCCGGCCAGGGTCGCCGAGTTTGACAACCTTCAACGCCCGCGGAGCCAGCGTGCCCGCGTTGGGATTGATGAGCGCGGCCACAGCGGAGGATTTTCCGGGGACCAGCCAGAGGTTGCCGGAGGGCACGTTGGTCTCACGCTTCTCGGTGGCGTCGAAACTGCCGCTGAGAACCTGGATGTCCATGCCGTTTTCCAGCTTCACTTCGAAGGCAATGGAACCGTTGGACATGAAGGTCGCTTTGGCGTTGTCCCGGTTCGTGACCAGCGTGGCCGGACAGCCCAGCGGGTGGGCCTCGTAGATGACCTCGCCGCCCGCTCCGTAGCCGCCCAGGCGGTTGACGCGGTGCGCAACGTTCAGCCCCAGAATCCGTCCGGCCTGCCGTGCAAAGGACAATGCTTGAAGTCTCATGGTCATCTCAGTTTTCCTCTGAATCTACTACGCTTAGAAGAGGGCAACGGCGCCAAAAAATTGCGGATTCTCTGCCAAGTGGTTTCCAGAAAGTGCTGGACGAGTTCCTGCCAGGCACGTTAGAGTCAATTCGTGCGTAAGGTCCACTCCGGCAAGGAGAGGGGGAACACAGAGAAGGAGAGCAATGAAATTCGGCGACCTCGAAATCATCTTCCTCAACGACGGCCCGTTCAAGCTTGACGCCGGCCCGATGTTCGGCATCGTGCCCAAGCCGTTGTGGGAGCGGGAGCGGCAGGCTGATGAGCGCAACCGCGTGCTGCTGGCCCTGACAGTGCCCCTCATCCGTGTGGGCCGGGAGAACATCCTCCTCGACTGCGGCGTGGGCCGGAAATGGAATGCCAAGCAACGGGACATCTACGCCATCCAGGAACATCCCAACTTGCTCGATTCGCTCACTCAGTCGGGCCTCCAGCCGGCGGACATCACAATTGTCTTTCACAGCCATCTGCATCACGACCACACCGGCTGGAACACGCAGCTCAACGGCAAGGGCGAACCGGAACCTGTCTTCGTCAATGCGCGCCACGTCATCCACAAGCGCGAGCTGGAGAATGCGCACCACCCCAACGAGATCCAGCGCGGCACATACCTGGCCGCCAACATCGCGCCCATTGACGCCAGCGGCGGCTGGGACGTTTTCGAGTTGCCGCGCCAGTTAGCCCCTGGCATCACCGTTTTCCACACGGGCGGCCACACGGGCGGTCATGCCGCGGCGCGCATCGAATCTGGCGGGCAGAACGCGCTCTTCATGGCCGATCTCTTTCCCACGACCTCGCACCGTCATCTGCCTTGGATCTGCGCCTACGATGAGTACCCGCTGGACACGCTGGAGCTCAAGCGCAAGCTGTTCAGGGAATGCGTTGAGCACAACTCCCTGGTGTTGCTAAACCACGACCCCACAGCTCTCGCTGTGCGCCTCGTACCGCTGGGGGAGAAGTTCGACGTCGTGAAGGTGCACTAGAATGCAGACCATCCGCCCCAGCCAACTCGTGGATTTCCTCCTCCACGTCGCCAGTGTGCGGCCCGTATTCATCTGGGGGCCGCCGGGCATCGGCAAGTCCACCCTGGTCGAGCAGTTCGCGCACGAGGTGGGCTTGGACGTGGTTACGCTCCTGGGCACTCAGCTTGCCCCGGAGGACCTCATCGGTGTGCCGCAGATCGTGGGCACCAAGAGCCGCTTCTGCCCCCCGGAACAGATCGCGCGCGAGGACGCTTACCTGCTCTTCCTGGACGAACTGAATGCGTCTTCCACGGAAGTGCAGAAGGCTTTCTACAGCCTGATCCATGACCGGCGGCTGGGCGCCTACAGGCTCCACAAGGATTCCGTCGTTATCGGCGCGGGCAACCGCCAGCAGGACCTGGCCATCACGCGCCAGATGTCGAGCGCGCTCATCAACCGCATGGTCCACGTCGAGCTGCTGCCGAACGTGAAAGACTGGCTTGAATGGGCCGCGCGCAACAACATCCACCCCGACATCATTGAGTACCTCAAGCTGCGCCCGGAGCAGCTCTTCATCCAGCCGCCCAAGACACAAGAACCGTTCTCCACGCCGCGGAGCTGGCACATCCTCAGCGACTGCCTGAAAAGCTACGGGTCCAACCTGGGTCCGCCGCAGGCCTGGCTGCTGGCGCAGGGGGTTCTCAGTCCCGCTCACGCCG
Organism: Planctomycetota bacterium; assembly: GCA_050010835.1. GTDB lineage: Bacteria > Planctomycetota > SZUA-567 > H5-PLA8 > H5-PLA8 > JAPLOD01. The sequence continues at coordinate 10,326 of JBEKKG010000019.1, read as the reverse complement.
CCCAGTTCAAGACTTTCCTGCAGATGCGCCGGGAAAAGTTCAACGTCGAGGAATTGTTGCGCGGCGAGAAGACCTGGCCCCGCCCGACCGCCGACGGCGACACCAGCCTGCTCTACCTGCTCGTCCAGTCCGTGCGGGCACAGCTCCTGCGCCGTCTGCCGCCCGACCCCGCCGGCAGGGCCAGGGAAGCGGAACTGGTCCATCACGCCAAGCGGCTGGTCAAAGAACTGGCGGAAGTCAATCTGGAGCTGGCCCAAGTGCTCATCAGTGACGACGAGACCGGCGGCAGGAAACTGCCCGACTGGTTCGTGCTGGAGCTTGTCCGCGACCTGCCCCGCCTGGCCGCGCAAAAAGAATAAAACTGTCCCTCGTCCCTCTCCCCTTCTCCCCTCGCCCCTCGATTTCGTTGTTGACCTGTGCGCGCATTGTCATAGGCTTGTAGAAGGCAAGCAACGCGGGACGGGAGCCAGAGCAGCTTTGCGTTACGGTATTCTGGGCGACATTCACGGGAACTATGACGCCCTTGAGGCGGTCATCAAGACTCTGGAACAACAGAAAGTAGACGCGCTGCTGTGCACCGGCGACGTCGTCGGATACGGCGCCGAACCGGCCCGCTGTATTGCCACGGTGCGTGAGAAATGCGTCGTCTGCCTGGCGGGCAACCATGACCATGCGGCCTGCGGCCTGCTGGACACCGAGTTCTTCAACGTTTTCGCCAAGCAGGTGGCCCGCTGGACGGAAGAACACCTTTCGGACGAGGACAAGAAATGGCTCGCCAGCCTGCCCTTCATCTGCCACTTTGAGGACTTTACCCTGACGCACGGCAGCGCGCACAGCCCGGAGGTCTTCAACTATATCACCAGCATCTTTGACGCCGAGCTGTCGTTCGAATGTCTCGACAAGCCCGTCCTGTTCTACGCGCATACCCACATCCCGCTCGCCTTCTTCGACACCGTGCCGATGACGTACACTATGGATGAGGAAATCCCGATCAACCCCCATGGCAAGACGCTGGTCAACATTGGCTCAGTCGGCCAGCCGCGCAATGAGGTCCCGCACGCCAGTTGCGCGCTGTATGACTCCACTGAGCAGCTCGTGCGCCTGCTCCGCGTGCCCTATGACGTCAAGTCCGCCGCCGCCAAGATCATCGCCGCCGGCCTGCCCGAGGCGCTGGCCTTCCGCCTCGAACTGGGCAAGTAGCCGGATTTATGGCAAACTATCCAATGCGGGACTTGACAGTCCGCCAGCCCGCACTAAAAGGGCTGCTTCTTTGGCGCTCTGCGGCCAAAGCCGAGCAGTGCATGCGTCCTTAGCTCAGTCGGTAGAGCAGCTGACTCTTAATCAGCGGGTCGTAGGTTCGAGTCCTACAGGACGCACTTACTGAAGTAGCTGTAGCGGTGGCGGTTTGTGTGACCGAAGCAGCCCGTCTTGCAGCGGCATTTTCGCCAGCTTTCTCTCCATAGTCCGTTTGGTAGTCCACAGCCTGCAAGTTCTCAGCCCCCGCGGCCAGCCGCAGCGGCTCTGCCTGCACGCGCTCCCCGGTCAAGGCGCGCGTTCCCGTCAACACGTCCCATACTGCCTGAGCGGCTACGCGGGCGTCTACGAGATCAAGGTAGTGCCGCTCCTCCACGTCCTGCGGCGCGTGCCCGACTTGCAGCTTGACGCTATCGGCGTTTACCAGCCGCCGCGCCCATGAGACATGCGTCTTGCGTAGTGCGTACATGTCCCGTCTTTCACAGAACCGCGCCACGTCCGACCCCACCAAGGCAGCCATGGCCTCTGTCGCCTCCATGTGCCGCTTGCGCCTCGCCAGTTTCTCCGCGTCCTTGGGTGGCGCACCATCGAAGCCACGGCAGCGTCCGCTGAAGAGCAGCATAGCCACGTTCACGGGGTCAGTGCCGGAGGCATCGGCATTGTCCACCCATGCGCGCCGTACAGCCGCCAGCGTCATAGCCTTGGCGAAGAGCCGATGAAAGTTACGCCGCTCCAGGATCGCGCCGTCAGGCGATAAGAGCAACGATTCATCCGCCCCCGGCTTGCCACGTCGGGCGAGGAAGCCTTGCAGTTCCTGGACGAACGGCTCAGGCAAGAACGCCATGCCGTTGCGCTTCTTTCCGTTCCCCGGTGGCAGGATGATACGGCCACTGGCGGCATCCAGATCGCCCACCTTGGCACCGAATACCGCCCCCGGCCTGTTGCCGGTCAGGAGCAAGGTCTTGAAGACAAGGCTTGTCGGGAAGTGGCGTCCAAGCAGCGCGTCCAGTTCATCGGCAGCGGCAAGCACATCCAGCATTTCGTCAGGCAGGAACGCGCGCCGGTGCCGAGGTTGACTGGTGCGTGGTATCTTCTTCCATGCGGCCAGCGGATGATGCGGCAATAAGCTCACTGACGCAGCCCACGCGGACAACTGCTTCAGCGGTTGCTGGACACACTTCCGCACGTATTCGTCGCCTTTCTCGGCGGCTATCGCGTTGCAGCGCGCCGTCAGCTTCCCAAGGTTGCACAGATCGGCTAGCGCCTGCACTCCGCACGGATTCGCCGTCAAGAGGCGTTCCAGGTCATTGCGGCGTTTGCCTGTTCCAATAGGCGCTTCAGCCAGGAACCGCGCCACGGCGTCCGACCACGAAAGCTTCCAGCAGGTGTTCGACTGTAGCCCCACCGCCTGCCGCTCCAGATCTTCGAGGAACAGGCGCAGCGCCTTCTCGGCCTCGCGCCGCTCCGCGAACCACTCAGTGCGCCACGACCTTGTATGCGTCAACGGATTCGTAAAGCGGAATCGCCACCCTCTCCGTCCTGTGCGTTTGGACTTCACCGACTTAGCGAACATGGCCTTGCCTCCAGGGCAGCATGAATAGTTCACTGGCGGTCAGCCCGCGCTTGTGGGCCTCGCCCTTCAGCATCGCAGCTTCGGCCTTCGTCATGGCAACGGCTATCTCCGTAGTACGCCGCTTTGAGGGTGGCAGCGGTGGCCTTCCCATTCGTGGCTTTCTTGCTTTCATGGCAATACTTATATCACAGATTAAACCCATTGTCAAGCCCCCTCAGAACGCTTCAAGTACGCGGTCAGTTCCGCCACTCGAATCCTGACTAACCGCCCCACACGTGCCGCTCGCAACCGCCCCCGGTTAATCTCACGCCGGATGGTGTCATCGCTGACGCCCAACATGTCTGCGGCTTGCAGCACGTCCACCGCCACGACATTTGGCGATAGCGCCAAGAGGCTCGGCCGCTGAGCCAGGACTCCCAAGCCGGATAAAGCCGGCGCGCAAGTTGCATCGTTTATCGTGCCCCCATTGGCAACGTCGTTGACCCCGTGGCCGCCTGTGTTGAGCTCCATTTTACCCCTTTCATGGCGCTGCCCGGGACAAGGGGCCAGCTTATCTTAACCGGAGGCATTCCCAAGCAGCAATCTACCCAGTTGTCTATGCGGTCTATCAGCCGCCATTTTTCGTCCACCACTTCTCCGCCGCAGCCTTCGTGGGACCATTGCCGTTGTGCCTCTTTGTCCACGAGGCGCTCACCATCGGCCAAGTTCGCGGCAATACCTGTGGAGATCAGGGTCCTGCGGCGCGCAGGTTGCAATCGTTGCTGGGCCGCCCCCAACGGGAGCGGCCCGGTACTGCGGGTCTAAGCCTGGGCCTTAAGCTGCTGACTCAGCCGCTGAAGATTAAGGAAAATGTGATCCCCTGTCTCGTTCTTTGGTCTACCCTGGTAGTCTTCCTTCTCGTCCTTGAAGAGGTATTCCAGGACTGCCGTCAGGTCCTCACGTTCAACTGTCACAAGATTCTCACTCATTTACCAGCCTCCTTGTTGTGCGCCAACGACGGGCGCGGTGGTTTTCTGTTCCGTTAATTCACCGGGACTGTTTTTCTTCTCCGCGCTTCACGCGGGATGCCCAGCATGAACGCGGCTCCTCGCGGAATCTTGAAATTACCTAAGACGGCATCCATGGCTTCAACCAGCAAGTCGTGGGTGCCTTGATCTTTCTGACGCGCCTTGAGGCGCTTCTTCCTCTTTTGCATCCGTTCCTCCCCGACACGATTGTGCGTGTCAATGTGCGAGCGCCGCGAGGTGCCCGCGTGCTGTTCTTGTCCCACACCTACCTCGCCCATGTCCTCGCCTTGCTCCTCGGGCAACGCCCCAATTTGCCCCCCGATCACGCGTCCGGTGCTCCAATCAAGTTTCTGATTGTCGAGGCAAGCCAGGCACAGGCCGAAGTGCCCGTGGACGGCTTTGCCAATTCCCTCAAAAATCTCCATGCGCGCGCGGGGAGTCATCCATCTGTTCTGAACAAGGACCCTGATGATGTCGCCGGCGGATTTGATGTTCTGAAGTTTGACGCGGCATTGCACCCGGCCGTCGGGGCTGTGAACCAGGACGCTGTTGCCCCAGCGCTTGGCGCTGCGCCCCAGGGGACAACACTGCTTCGGCACGCTCGTTGCCGGCGTGCGTTGCCCAGAACGATGGAGCGATTCCAAGAACTGCTGTAGGTGCCAAATGCTGATTGCAGCGTGCAGGCGCTTAAGAAATCCCGCCGCCGCAGCATCCTGCTCCTCAAGATCCGTCGGCGCCGGTAACAAATCCAGGACCTTAAGGATAGCCTCTAAGGGCGTCACGGGCTTCGGAGTAACGTTGGACTGTGTTGTATTTATCATTTTTCTGTCCTCTTATCATGCGGCATGTCGCCGCGATCATTTCAAAAACGTTTTCTTTTACTGCTGGGGCGGTGAGACACCCCGCCCCAGCCACAGATGGCACTTACCTTGCGGTTGCAACTGGCGCGGCCCCTGAAAATACAACCGGCGGTGGCGTGGATGGCGCCAGGGGAATGGCTGCTGGTTGTATTGCTACTGGTGATGGCTGCGGCGCGCGATAAATGCGAATCCCGCGCCTGGCTTTGCCTTGAAAGAAGGTCGGCTCGGTAACAAGGACGACCTGTTGACCAATCCACGAGTCCGTTTCAGGCCCGAACGCCGCCTTCAGGTTATTTCTGTTGGTGACGTTAACTACCAGGCCTTTTGTCGTCTCGGTGAACCAGAGGACAGGCTTGTGTTCCGCCTCCGCCCCCTCGCCTAACGTTTCGCCGGTGACCCGACTGATAGTCAGCGCCACACCTGCTGCTGGAATTTCCTCACTCTTGAGGAAGCGTCCTACCGGGAACTGAACATCAATATTCATTTTCTTAATCCCCATGCATCATGTTCGTTGGACCCGTTGTCGCCACCCACATGGGTGGCAATGTTGACAGCCGGGTTTGGTGCTTTGTTTCACTTGACTCGAAGAGCCATTGGGCTAGACTCATATTGTTTTCTTTCTGTTTCTGTCCTGTCGTCGACCCGGTGTCCGCCGGGTCATTTTATGTCACCCGTTCCCTCGCTTGGGCGAGGGAGGTGGTCTGCCCCGCATCTGAGGCAACATTCGCTCCGTGAATTGGTACGCGATAATTGTCACGGTCTACGGACTCCTCACTTGCCGTATATGTGGCTGCTGGTGACCTCGGCAGCGAGTGGAAGGCCCGCCGCCCACGAGGGAGCGGCTTCCAACGCCTGTTTGAGCGCCGCCTGCGCGGACTCGGCATTCTGCTCGGGCACTTCGAGAACGATTTCATCATGGACGTGGAACAGCACGGGCCAGCCCTGCGTCTCCAGCCGCAAAATAGCCTCGACCAAGATGTCACGCGCCGTGGCCTGAACGACATTCTCGCAGAGTTTGCCGCCGTAAATTGTGATGCCGCTGCCGTAGACTATAGATTGGCCTTCCGGGATGAACTCGGCCGCTTCCCCGAAAGCATCCAAGTACTTGATCGCGCGTGTGGCGTCCTCCAGGCGGGCATTGGAATAGCGAAGCGCGCGGCCAGACGGCAGGTAGAGCAAGATGATTTTGTCGCGGCACTCGAATCCGAGCGCGCCCACGCTGCTGCTCACGCCGCTGATCGCCAGCCTGAATGCTCCCTCCAGGTGGTTCCAGAACTCCGGAATTCGGGCGTACTTTGAACGGAACGCGCGGACAACGTCGCGGCAGACCAGCGGTGAAAGCACCCCCGAAACGAAAAGTAGCGCGGTAAGTGGATCTGCACGCAACGTATTCATGAACCGCGACGCTCCCATGGAGTAGCCCAGCCCCAGGATTGAAGTCTTGCCCACCTGGCGGCGAGATTTGAGATGGTGTTGGACTTCCAGTGGATCAGTCTTCAACGGCTTCCGAACTGGCTCGTGGAGTGTTTCGCTGGCAAACTCCGAGTAGATGTCATTGCCGGCGGCGAACTGGGCGAGCATGTCCTCCTGGCCGGCGCACCAGGCCGTGATCCGTGCCTCGATCTGGGCGAGATCGCCCACGATCAGTTTGTGGCCGGGGCGCGCCATCAGGAGCTTCCGCATTTCAAGGCCCAGGCCGTCGCGCCCGAGGTTTTGGATGTTGAATTTCTGGCCGCCACTGAAACGCAGCGTGCTTGCGCCACCATAGCGGAGGTACGGCGGCAGCACGCCACCAGTTGCCTTGGTGACGCGCTTAAGGGTTTCAAGCTTGGCCAAAACCTGATCCTCAGATTTCTTCCCAGTGCGGGCATGGGCGAGGGCCGCCACGACGGGATCGGAGTCGTGGAGCAATTCCTGCATGGCGAGGTCCTTCTTCGCCACGGCTGGAATCGGGCCTTTTTTCCCGTTCTTGAGGGGCACCAACCGGCCGGTGCGTTCCAGGGCGTGCTTTAGGAGTTCAGTGAAAGTCCTGTCCTTAGACACTGCGTCTCTAATCTGCGCAATTCCAGCCTGGCCTACTGCACCTTCTGCAGGGAGCGCGCCGGTCTCTCCCAGCCGACCCAGAGCCTCTGTGAGCCACCTTGTCGTCTCACTCTCGGCGGCCGTGGCGAGCCCATCAATTCCTGCAGTGTCAACGGCGATGGAGCGCTCAACAAAGAGGCGGACGGTGTGCTGCATAATGGGCAACTCCACCTCGGGCCGCGTGATCTGTGGAAGCAGCAGGGCCGCGAGTTGGTACGTGATGTTTGCGTCATTGATGGCGTAGTCCGCGAGCTCCACCAACTGCTGGGGCGTCGGGTTGCGGACGCCGCCCATAAAGGACAAATTGCCCTTCGCGTCCAGTCCGTAGCGCTGCGCCAGGTCAGCCAGCGCGGCGCTCTCGCCACCCTCTCCCTTGCGCCCGTTTACGTGGTGGCTGAGGAGCATCGTGTCCACGAAGTGTTGAACGGAAAGGCCGTATCGGTGGCGCAGGACATACATGTCGAAATAGGCGTTGTGGAAGACCACGGTGACACGTTCAAGGCGCGGGCCGAATTGGCGCTGCAGTTCCGCGATTGCTTCTGGAACATCCACGCGGAACTCCGTGCGCCCATCGGGCCAGCGAATGGCCAAGCCGTGGACGTGAAATCGGGGATCGTGGACATATTCGGGAATCGTCAGCCGTTTCAGACTAAACTTGGTGTCGAAGTACGTCTCAAAATCCAAAGTCAGCACGTTCATACCGGCAGTCCTCCTCTGCGGAGCATGTCCGCCGCCGCGTCCGGCAAGGTGATCAAGGTTGTTGGGGTTGCCGGCACAATTGCTGATGTCGGTTGCTCGGGCTGCGGCTGCGGCATGGGTACGGATACTGGTGCAACTGATGGCGTGGTGCTTGGCGCAACTGGAATTGGCGGCAACTCCTCGTTCACCAGCTCCTGACCACGCAGGGCCGGCTCCGCAGACTGAAAGCGCAGCGCCCATTTCGATCCGTGGATTTTGACTCGACACTGGATCGGAGGGCTGTTGATGCCCAGCACGTCGTTCCAGGGCTGGGCTTCCAAGTTGGCCTGGGCCATGCGGCGCGCGGCTTTCAGGTCGTCGGCGTCTTCCAGCGGAACGAAGGCCGAAATCAACTCACGGGCTTTGGGTGCATCCAGGTTCACCCAGCCGCGCTTGAAGGTCAGGTCATTTGCATACAGCACGCGCTTGCCATCTTCACCGCGCGCGTGGCGATACAGGGCGCGCAGATTCTCCGGGTCCACAGCTTCATCGCCGTCGGCCAGGGTGCCGAGGCCCAAAGCGTCAGCAACACAGCGGGTCTTACATAAACCTGAAATCATACTCATGACACAATCTCCAAATGTGGGTGAGGATTGAGTTAGCGGCGTGGGCATTTTCAGGGCTGCGGTCGCGCCATTCAGTGGTGTCACCGCCCGAAGTTTCGCGCCAATTGGGTACTTGGCGGTGCAGACGGATGTGCCGAGTGCGGCGGACGAACTCAGCACTACCGCAAAGGAAATCTGGGAAACGGACGCAGGGAAAGAAGAACGCAGCGCGGCATGGCGTCAAGACCCTCCTGTTCTGATAAAGCGGTCGCCACGACACAACAGAACCAAGCTGCAGGACCAAGCCCAGTTTTTTCGCTAGGCCGGGCGTCTTGCCGAACTCATCGAAGACGAGGAAGCGGTGGCCAGCGGCCAGCAGCATGCCGAGGTTCCGCATGAAGGACTCTGGATCATCGCATAGTTGGACCTTGACAGCATCCTCACCAAAGAAACTGGCGGCCAGACGAATCGTTTCACCCTTGCCGCTCCCGCTCGGTCCACTGGCGCACAGCATTGGCGGCTGGCCGCCACCGACTTCGGGACAGATTGGCGCGGCGATACAGGAATAGAAGTAGGGCTGATGTATGAGCGGGAACGAGGACTCGACGGCACTGAAGGCTTGGTCTTCGGGCATGGGGTTCGACAGGAGTTGAATGGGGTGCTTGGGGCGCGGTTCCGCTAGAATGGGAATGCTCCCATCTTCCTGCGCGAAAATGATACCGCGATAAGGTCGCAGTGGATTGTAGCCGGTTGGCTCACGGTGCTTCACCTGTGAGCGCCGGACGTGATCAACCTTAATCTCGGGACCATTGCTCGTCGTCGTAACGTATTGGCAATAAGGCAGGCCATCGGCGGCATCGTTATCCACCATCGTCGGCTGCAAGGTCTTGGCGCTCAGCCACAGGCCCTGGCCACGAACGAAGTCCAGGTTTGGATTGAACACCTTCTGAGTTCGCGGGTCGGTATTCGTGTACTCGGTGATGAGCGCCTTGTGGTAGGCCTCCTTTAGTAGACCAGGGCTAATGTTGGGGTGATGGTGCTGCAGATCGTGCCGGGCGTGCACCCAATGCACGCGGTATGCAGCCAGCCGACCCAGCACTGTGGGCGCTCCACCGATGATGGCGTCGTATGGCACAAATCCGGGTTTCAGGCCGGGCCTGAACTGTTGGCCGTGGCTCGCGCACCTGAAACAGTACACGCCCAGTTCGGACGCGTAGACACACTGTGTCGCAGTCGTGTCTGCGGAGGGGTTGATCACACATTTGTCGTGGCCGTAGCGCTCGCCCAAGCGCATGCCCAGTTGGTCGAGCGCCTGCTGGCGCGGGAGCATGGATTCGTAGACCGCCGTGATCTGGTGCGGAAGTGGCTCAACGACCGAAGTGTGTACGGCCAGCACCGGGTCGAACAGGTGCGCCAATCGGATGCGCAGCGCCTCGGAAACCAGGCGGAAGAGCGCGCCATCGCCGTCGAAGCTCCACGGGCGGCCTTGCTCGACGATTTCGATGCGGAGCTCGTCATGGCGGTAAGTGGGCGAGGAGCTTCGATATAAGCCCAGCGCTATGTCTACCATCGCGATGCCGGCCTACTCTCTGCGAAGATGCATTCGTGGCTCACGAACGCAGGCCCAGCGGATCTGCCCCCGCATACGTGTTGCTCCTGAGCGATGTGGGCCAGTTCAGGCACGGAGGCCATGTCATCTGCGGCCGGTGGACGAAGACCACAATGACCCCCGAGAAGGCCCGCAGACTGGACACCCTCACCAGTCAACTCGCTGAAACCCTCATGACCGCCGCCATCTGCGCCCAGGAAATCCGCAACATCGTGCGTGCCGAACTCGATGATGACGCGCACACCGACCGTGGCCGCCGCGACGCCAGGATGGCCCCCACCTTGGCGCACCACAAGCAGCGCCCGCTTATTGATGAGTCCACACTCTCGGTGATCTGGAAAGGCAAGGGGCTGCATCTGGGCCACACGCTCGCATTCCGGCTGCTGGAACGCCTGGCCCGGTGTCCGAATCAGTACGTTACCCACTTGGACCTGCTTCGGGATGTGTGGGACGACGACTTTACGTCCACGGCCACGATTCGCAGCATGGTTCGGGAACTCCGCCGCAAGCTCCGCGGCGGCGGCATGGCCGACCTGGCGACCGCGATTCGCGGCCACAACGGGCGCTATATCCTGGAGCTGTGGCGTCGTTGCAGCAATCGCACGCGGTTCGCACAGCAATACCCCACCGAATCGCACGGGCATGGTGCATAGTACCC
>JBEKKG010000018.1:0-21434 GCA_050010835.1 Planctomycetota bacterium | reverse complement strand
AGTTCTCCTCAGGTTCCACGGGCAGCATCCAGGGTGTGGGCGGTTTGGACTTGTAGGCCTCCAGCAGGGCCGCGTTGGGATCGTTGGCTGCCCCGGGCGGCGGCGCCGGTGGGGCCTCTTCCTTGCCTTTCAGGAGCAGTTTCTGCGTTACGTACTTGTCCCACGGATGCGGGTCGCCCACTTGTTTGGGCGCCAAGGCGCCCTCCGAGAAGATCTTGCAGGCCGCCGGGTTCTCGGAAAGGTTCATCGTGCCGTCAATGCCCATGAGGGACTCCCAGTAACCCCTGGCGCTGGTCGTCGTCAGCACCTGGTAGAACACGCGGGCCATGCCTTCCGGAGTCTCATATTCCATGATTGCCAGGACGGTGTCGGGCAGTTCGTGGTCCTTATAGTAGTCCACTCCGCCGCTGGCCAGGATCCCCTTGGGCGTGGTGCCGAGGAACCAGCCGAAGACGCCAACCTGGTGCGCGCCGAGGTCCGCGATGGGGCCGGCGCCGTATTTCTTGAAGTGCCGCCAGTTCAGGAATTGCATCATGTTCGCGTAGCCATATTTCTTGAGCTGTTCCTCAGGCATCTCCTTGCCTTTCGGGCAGCCGAAGTCCGGCCGTGCCGCGCGGTTCCACTGGCCGAAGCCGTTCATGATGCGGCCCAGCAGGTGGTGCTCCTTCACCAACTTCAAACTGTGCAGATAGCGCGGGTTGCTGTAGCGCTGGTGGCCGATTTGCAGGAGCTTCTTGGTCTCGCGCGCAGCCAGCACCATCTCCTTGGCCTTCTCGATAGAATTGGACATCACCTTTTCGCAGTAGACGTGCTTGCCGGCCTTCAAGGCGGCGCAGGTGATCTCGGAGTGCATCCAGTCGGGCGTGGCGATGAAGACGGCCTCGACATCCTTCTCTTTGTCGAGCATATCCTGGTAGTCAGTGTAGGGTTTGACATCCGGGTGGCCGTTCTTCTTGAGCATCCTCCACGTGCTCTCGCGGTTGTAGTCCCAGATGTCGCAGACAGCCAGATAGCGCACCGGCAGCTTGTACTTGATGATGGCATCCATCAGGCATTCCCGCCCCTGCCGTCCCAAGCCGATCGCGGCCAATCTGATGGGATCGCCTTCAGCCGCCCTGGCCCCGCGCGACAAGAGCAACCCCGCGCCCGCCAATGCCACGGACTGCACGAAGTCCCGCCTGTTCAGCCCCCCGCCGAAATTCTTCTTGCCGGTGTCCTTGCTGCTCATGTCCTTTTCTCTCTTCTCCCCTGTTTCTGTTCCGCCGCCGTCATCCGGGCCTGTGGGTCTTGGTTGTAACCGTTCCGCCGGCGTTCCTCAAGATGCAAACCAAAGCTTGTGCCACGGATATGCCGCCGCAACGCGGCGGCTTATCCGTGCTACGCGCGGCTGGCACGGATGAGGCCGCGGATTCCGGGGACACGATCCCGATTTCCAAACAGCCGGAAATCGGGTCATGTCCCCGAAATCCGGCCACATCCGTGGCACAAGTCCGGCGATGCCTCTCACTTCTTCGCCTTCAGCTTCTTCTCGCATTCGCCTGAAATCTGCTGGGCTTTGTTCTTGAGGTCCCTGTTCTTGGTCGTGCCCAGGACCTTCAGCAACGCCTCCTTGCACAACTCAGGCTCGGAACCCCAGATCTTCTCGGCGATCTTCACTGCCGCCTGGGACGCTTCGTTCTCCAGAGGTTTTTCGTCCAGGGCCTTGTCCACCAGCACCAACGCGGCCTTGCACGGCGTTTCGCCGAGAGCGCCCAGCACGAGCTTCTTTTCAGCAGGCTGCTTGGCGACGCCCATAGCCTCTTCCAGCATCTTGGCCGCCTCGGCCGCCGGCCGGCCGCCGGGCACGCTCAACACGCGGGCCAGGCCGCGAATCGCGAGGATCTGGTGAGTTTCGGTCTCCTGCCCCTTCGCGATAGCCAGGAGATCGTCCGCGGCAGCGGCATCGGGCCAGCCTTCGGCCAGCGCGCGCACGGCCGCGTCGTGGACCTTGTCATCCTTCTCCTTCAGGGCCGCACGCAGAGTTTCGAGCGCTTTCTGCCCGCCCACGCGGCCCAGCACGCCGTAGAGCCCCAGCTTCACGGGGACCGGTGCGTCGCCCACCGCGGCGAGAATCGGGCCTGAGCGGCCTTCCACGTCCTGGTCACGCTTGCAGGCGGCGATGACGGTCTTGCTCGCCTCCTCGCGGTCGGCATCCTGGGTCTTGACGAACAGGGCCACAAGCTGCGGCAGGACCTTGTTATCCGCCAGCGTGCCGAGTGCTTTCCAGGCTTCCTGGCGCACGGCGCCGTCGCCGTCTTCGGCGCACTTCAGCAGCGCCGGGACTGCGCTTTCCGCCCTGCGCGCGGCCAGGCTGCGGGCCAGTTCGGCCTTGACCTTCGGGTCGCCCTTTTCCAGAGCGGCGATCATAGTGGAGTCAATATCGTTGCCCGCCAGCCTGTCCAGGCTGAAGCGCGCCGCTTCCTGAGGCTTGCCAGCCGCGACAGAGACCTTGAGCAACAATGGGATGACCGAGGCATCGCCCACAACCGCCAGGCCCTTGACCGCTTCGGTCTTGACGTTCTCATCGGCGTCCTCGGCCGCGGCCACGAACGTGGGCAGCGTGTCCTTGTCGGCGCGAGTGGTGAGTGCGCGCAGGAGCGTCACCTTCAGGTCCGGATTGGCGGTCTTGACTTTCTCCGCAATGGCTTTGGTGGCCTCCTTGGAGGTCATGACGTTGAGCGCTTCCACGCCCGCGCCCCGGATTTTTACGTCCGGGTCGTTCATCAGGTCCAGAATGGTGTTCACTTCCGCCGCGCCGCCCGCGCGCCCCAGGGTGATGATGGCCGCGCACTTCACGTGGCCCTGGGCCGCCAGCATCTTCTTGGCCATAGCCAGCGCTGAATCCTTGTCGCCTTTCTCGGCCAGTTTGTCGGCCAGGAGCAAATACGCATCGGTGGCCGTGCGCTTGGCGGCATCGGAGCCTTTGGCCATCGCGGCGGCGATGGCGTCCGTGGCGGACTTGTCGCCAACCAGCGCCAGAGCGTGCACCGCCGCGGCCCGCACTTCGTCGTCGTCAGAGGCGGCCTCCTTGAGCAGCGTGGGCAGGTCGCTGGTGTCCTTGCGATAGCCCAGCGCATTGGTGACCGCCACGGTCCATTTCGGGTCGGCGCCTGCCAAGGCCGCCTCCAGTATCTTGCCGGCCTCGGGCGCCGGGTTGTTTTGCAGAGCGCGCCGCGCCGTCTCCCGGACCAAAGGTTCTTTGTCCTTAAGCGCGCCTGCCAGCGCTTCCACTACTTCCCCGCGCCCCATAGCTTCGAGCTGCCTGATGATCCACACTCGCGCCGTCACGGGGACGGCCTCGCCGAGGTTGGCGCTCATGACTTTTGCCAGCGCGGCCCGCTCAGCGTCGGCCCCCGGCCGGCTGGCGTTGTAGGCCATGCGCTGGAGCGCCTGCTGTGGAGCGTTCTGTTTGCCGACGTCGTCGCTGCCCATGTCGGGCAGCAAGGACGCGAGCACCTTGGCGCAGGCCGCCTCCTGCTCCTGCGGCGTGCGCTGCTGCGCCGGCGTTTCGCCCTTGAACTCCTTGGCCAGGTCGTCAACGCCGGCATCTCCGGCGCGCACACACCACGCGCTCAACATGAAAATCGCCATTACCGCCAGCGCACTTTGCACATGTTTCATGGGTCAGTCCCCCTCCATCCTCTTATTGTGGCGCAGGCTGTCCAGCCTGCGAACGGAAAGCGGCGGCAAGCCGCCGCACTCCAAATCGGGTGCATCACCGGACTTGTGCCACGGATGTGGCCGCGCCGGCTGTTTGGCGCGGCCTCATCCGTGCCAGCGGGTAGCACGGATAAGCCGCCGCGTTGCGGCGGCATATCCGTGGCAAAAGTCCGGTTGTGCACCCCTCCCAAGCTTTCTACTTTGGCGCGTCCGCTGGCTTCAGCGGCACGGGCGTCGTATCTGCCTTCAGGTCCCCCAAGGTAAACTGAATCCCAGCCAGGTAGTGCTTCAGCATGGTCGGGTTCCACCAAGTGAATTCGTTGTGTCCCAAGGTGCTGTAGAACACCCGGCCGTCACCATAGGACTTGATCCAACTGATGGGGTAGTCGCCGTCTTGGCGGCCGCCTTTGGTAATGTCAATTTTGGAAGCCGGCGAGTCAATACTCAGCAACACGCGCACCTTGTCGCGCGCATAAGGTTGCACATCTCTGCCGTCCTTGGTCTTGCCTTTGGGGCCGAAGACGTACATCTCGTCACTGTAGTCATAGGGCTTCCCGTCGAACGCGGCAGTCAGCGGGCTGGTGGGATCGTCAATCTTGGCGACGTGTTTGCTGTAAGGATGGCCGCTGAACCAGCCGCCGATCATCTCGCCGTATTCGGGCCAACTGTAATAGCAATCCGTGGCCGCATGAGCGCCCCCCAGCCCCTTGCCGCCTTTCACGAAGTCCAGCAGGGCTTGCTTGTATTTGTCTTCGCGCGGCTGGGCGGGAGGAAGGTCCGCAATCTTCTTCCTGACTTCCTCAAGCTTCTTCTTCAGGTCCGCGGCCTCTTCTTCCGTGGGCGGTTTCTTCTTGTCGGTGAGTCTGCCGTTCAGGGCGCCTTCCTCTTTTTTGAGCACGCTGACATCTTTGGGCTGGAGCATGTTGCCTGTGGTGCTAACCAGGAAGATGGCGTCATACTGCTTCAGGTTCTCGGGCTCGAAGGCCACCGGGTCGTCCGTGACCGTGGCCTCGTAAGCGCCTGTCTTCTGGCCCATCAGCTCGACCGCTTTAGCGGCCACAGGGATGGAGCTGTGGACGAAGCCCAGGGCCTGTGTAAAAACCAGGAGTTTGCGCGGCTTGGCCGGTTGTGCTGGGGCTTTCTCCGGCAGGGCCGCCGTTATCTTCGCGATCACCTGTTCCGACACGGCAGCCGACGCTTGGGGCAGCAGGCACAAACCCGCCGCGATCAAGCCCAGGACTGCCACCCTTCTCGTCATCGTTCCCATGGTGCTCCAAACCTTTCAATCGGATCCGGACGGTGGTGCAGCGCGTCCAGCCTGCAAAGATGATGGCAAACTCACAGTCTGCCCCACCGGAGTGCGCCGGCCACAAACCCGGCAGCCTTCTGTTCCCTCCGCCCGTGTCTTCTTGATGCTTACACCGCGAAAGCCGGCATAATCTGGCGATTTTTGCGCATTGGACTTTGGACTTTGGCTGGCTCGCGGTATATCTGCCTTTAGGCGAAGCTGGTTGCCAGTTGAGAATAGGATGGGACCACATGCGAACCGCCCTTGTACCCCTTGTCGCGCTTGTGCTTCTGGCAGCTCCCCTCCGGGGCCTGGCCGGAGAAACTGAGGCGAGTGTCTTTCAGCCGGTTGTTACTGAAAGAGACCTGGACTTCTCCGCCTGCGCCCTGGTGGTGAACGGACAGCCTGTGGCCGGCGAACTGAAAGGCGCCGTTCTGGGCGCGCTGGGCTTGTCACAGAAAGGCGGGTGGATCGGCGGCCAGGCCACGGGAAAGGAGCAGCCGGACAATTTTGTTTATCTGGTCGTCTTCAAGAAGCCCGTCCCAGTCGGCTCGATGCTCTGCACGCCCGAAGGCGAATGGCGCACGCTGAAAAGCGGCGCGCCTCTGCCACCCGATGCTAACAAGGAGGCGCAGTGGGAGAGCGTCGCTTTCGCCCCGAACCAGGCGGGGATGCGGCTGGCCACGTTTCCGCCGGGGTTCCAGACCGGTGCGTTCCTCCACAAGGATGCGCGCCAGTACGGGCGCTCCGAGCTGCGCGATTGGCGTCTCTTTGCGGCGCGCCTTTATAACATTGCGCCGCAGGGGCTGGCGAACGCCGACAGCGACTACACCTCCTTTGGCGGGGGCGGGAACCCGCCCGTAAGTTTCGCGGCCTCACAGTTGGTCAGTGGCTTCGGACACTGGCAGAGCCACGGGCCGAATGAGCACGGCAAGTTCGTCGGACGCGCGCCAATCAGCGACGTTACGCCGAGCTGGCTCGTGATTTCATGGGACAAGCCGCAGACCATCCGCGGGGTGTACCTGCGGGACAATTTTCTGGACTTCAAGCTCTTGGCCTACCGCGGTGCGGAAGGCGTCAACCCTGCCGTGGGCAGCGATCAGGACTGGAAGCCGGCCAAGCCGGCGGTCCAAGGAGGCCCGGCCGGGCACTGGCTGGCTCTGCCGCGCCTGGAGACGCGGGGGCTGAAGTTCCTGGTGCTCAAGACCGAGCAGCCTCTGTACGCGACCATGTTCTCCTTGCTGGTATTCAGCGACCTGCAGGAGCAGCCTGTCCCGGCGGGGGAGGCGGCCCTGGCAGAGCCGCCGCTGAAAATTCCGTTAAAGATCGCTGAGGATGGCATCCTGTCCTTTGCCATTGATGACCCGCAGGGCCGGCGGCTGCGGACCCTCCGGGCACGGGCAGAGTGCAAAGCAGGCGAACTCTCCGTGGCGTGGGACCTCAAGGATGAGGAGGGGCGCGTGGTCGCGCCGGGGAAGTACCTATGGAAAGCGCTCACTCATCCGGGCCTGACCTTGCGCTATGAGATGACCCCTTATCCGAACATTGGTGACAACGCGCCTGAGAACTCGCCGTGGCTCAATGGCGCCAGCGGCCCCGGAGGCTGGCTGGCGGACCACGCGCCGCCGATCGCCGCTTGCGCGGCCGGGGAGCACGTCTTCCTCAGCTCGCCGTGCGCGGAAAGCGGCGTGGCGGTGATCGAGTGCGACTTGAACGGGCGCAAGTTCTGGGGGCATCACAACCTCATGGCCTGGACCGGCCCTTTCCTGATGGCCAGCGATGGCCAGTATATGTTCGCCGTGGCGTGGGGAGATACCGACCACGTGTGGCGGTTCGAGCTGCCCGGCAAAAAATTGGACACGTTCCTCGAAGCGCCCTCGACGCCGCTGCGCCAGCGCGGGATCCGGGGCGTGGCCGCGCGCGACGGCAAGGTGTACCTGGGCATCGCAGGCGTTGGGAACTGGCTGGACAAAGCGGCGTTTGCCGAGGACGTGGACATCGAGCACTGTGAGCCGCACTACCCGAAGCCGCCGAAGTGGGAGGACGCCAACCGCCCCCCGCCCGAATTGCGCGACGATTTTCTCCGGCTCTTCCGCCTCATGGGCACACCGGCCGGCGGCTGGGGCCTGGACCGCCTGGAGACGGCGAAAGATCCGGGGCCGCGGCAGCATATCGTCCTCACTTTCAACCGGGCCGTGCCGATCGGGAGCCTGGCTTTCCCGATCCCCGAGGACCAAGCCCTGCACACAAGGCTGAGCGTCCTCAAGCCCGGCGCGCCCTATCCGCCGCAGTCGGGCAAAGAGCAGGATTGGAACGTTATCTGGAAGAGCGCCCTCGCCCTGCCCTCTCCCCAGGGGGGAGAGGGTGGGGTGAGGGGGGGCTGGGCGGTTGCGACTGCGCCTGAGAACACGGTCACGCGCGCGCTGCGCATCAGCTTCGACCGCGGCATGGATGAACTGGATGAGTTGCTCGAAGCCGGCGGCGGCGCCACGCCCGACTCCGTACTGAAGGACAAGGGCGGGGCGGACGGCGGCAAGGGCGCCTGGCATGCCCAACTGGAAGGCCTGAGGATCCTGCGGCGCCGTTTCGCCAATCTGGCGTCCACGGCCAAGGTCAGCGTCAGTTCCGGGCAGATCAGCAAGAACGGTGAGTGGGACGCGCAGCGCGACAAGCCTATCACCACCGCCGACCCCGGCATCTACATGCTCGAATGGGGCGCGCCCCAGTCCCTCCGCGGTTTGGCCATCGAGGAGATTGACGGCAAGCTCACGGAGATTGACGCCTACACCGGTCCCGACGGCGGGCCGGTGGAGATGCGCAACGACAAGCAATGGGAGAAGATCGCGCGCTACGAGCAGGTGCTGCGTTTCTACTATTCGGGCGGCCAGACCTTCAACCCCAAGGCGCGCTACATGGACGGTTACGTGGACTTCGGCAAAGAGGTGAAGACGCGCGCGCTGCGTTTGCGCGTGGTGGAACAGTGGACCTGGCGCGAAGAGGATCGCGCGGGCGCCGTGGGTGTGCGCCTGGACCGCGGCGGCCAGGTGCTCGACCCCGCGCGCTGCCGCATTTACGGCGTCGCGCCGCTGCAATACCTGGGCGGCGAAGCGCCGGTTGATCCGCTGGTCACCGAACGGCTGGAGATCTACGACGCCAGGGAGAAGAAACTGTTGAAGGAACTGCCGCTCGAAAAAGCCGGCAACCTGGCCTTCAATCCCGCGGGCGAACTGCACGCGCTCTCCGGCGCCCAGGTCGTAAAGGTTGACCTCCAGACCGGCCGGCGCACGCCCCTGGTCAGCGATCTCCAGGAGCCGCGCGGGCTGGCCTTCGACCGGTCCGGCAACGTGTACGTTTTCGACGGCGCGGCGGAACGCCGCGTTATTCGCGTCTACGATCCGGCGGGGAAGTTCCTGCGCACGATCGGCACTCCGGGCGGCCGCGTCGCGGGGCCGTGGGACCCGGCGCGCTTTTGCAGCCATCCCGGCGTCGGGGTGGACCTGGCCATTGACGCCCGCGACCAACTCTGGGTGGTGGAATGCGACTACACGCCCAAGCGCATCAGCCTGTGGGGCACGGACGGCTCGTTCAAGAAGGACTTCTTCGGCAACACCAGTTACGGCGGCGGCGGCGTGCTCGACCCTTACGACAAGAAGCGGCTCTTTTACGGGCCGATGGAGTTCGAACTGGACTGGCAGACCGGCAAGACGCGGCTGAAGAGCATGACCTGGCTCTGCGAAACCCCCTGGGCCCGCCCGGAAAACCAGCAGGCGGGTGAAGTTCCCATCCGCGTGCAGGGCCGCACCTATCTGGTCTCACGGGGAGGGGGCGGCGGGACGGACCAGTCGTGCGGGGTCGTGTATCTGGATGAGAAAGACCGTGTGCGGCGCGTGGCGGCTGTGGGCATGGCGGGCCGCTTCCCGGCGCTGCGCCAGCCGGATGTCATGGCCAGCCTGGGCCGCAGGCCGCTCGGCGACCTGGCGTTCATCTGGGTTGACCGCAACGGCGATGGGAAGCCGCAGGCGGACGAGGTCACCTTCCTCGATGACCCCACGCCGGTGGCCGAGTTCGATGAGACACTGGGCGTCAGCGCCGGGGCTTGGCGCTATGAGGTCAAGGAATTTCTGCCCAACGGCGCGCCAGTCTACGAACGGAAGAAGATTCCCGGCGGGCGCAGAGGCGAGACCAGCTACCGCCTTGCCAACGGCAGTTTGTTCTTCATCGGCGATAAGGGGGTGGACTACGCCATCTCAGCCACTGGAGAAAAGGTCTGGTCGTATCCGGCCGGCGGCAGAGGCGTAGCCCTGAACACAGCCCAGCCGTGGCATCCGGGGCAGGTGGCTTCGGAGTTCGATATCATCGGCCACGCCACGGCGCACGCGGGCGATCTGGGCGAGTTCTTCGTGACCAACAGCAACTGCGGCATCTGGCACGTCTGGACCGCGGACGGTTTTCTGGCCGGCCAGATCTTCCGCGATTTGCGAGGGCCCGGACCGCGGCCGTGGAGCATGTTGGAGCACGCCCGCGGGATGGACCTGACGGACGTCACCGCGGGGCAGGAGCATTTCGCCGGCTACTTCTGCCGCACGCTCGAAGACAACAAGTACTACGCCGTGGCCGGGCACAACTTTACCGGCGTAGTGGAGGTCCAAGGTTTCGACAAGTTCAAGCGGCAGCAAGGCGAGCTGAACATCACCGCGCAGGAAGTCGCAGCCGCGCAGGAATGGAACCGCCGGGCGCAGCAACGCAAAATCTACGAGGCGGCGAAGATCCTCGAGTGCTACCGCGCGCCCGACAACATCAAAGTCGAGAGCGAACCCAAGGGCTGGGACTTCGAGAGCGCGCACTTGAAAGACCGCAACGTGTCCTTGGCGCTGGCCTATGACGACCAGAACCTCTACCTGTGCTGCAAAGCGTTTTACTGCGGCCCGTTGAAAAACACCGGCAATGACTGGCACCGCCTTTTCAAGACGGGCGCCGCGGTGGATTTGCAGCTCGGCGTCAATCCGGCGGCGCCGCTGGACCGCAAAGAGCTGCTCCCAGGCGACCTGCGCCTGCTGATGACCTTCGTCAACGGCCAGCCTTTCGCGGTGCTCTATCAGCCGAATTGTCCCGGCGCCAAGCCCGGCGAGGGCTGGGAAGCACGCACCATTACGGGCCACGTGGTCTTCGATCGCGTGGCGCAACTGGAGGGCGTGAAGATGGCTATGCAACAGAATCTAAACTCATATTGCCTGGAAGCGGCGATTCCCCTGGCCGGCATCGGCCTGAAGATCGTGCCCGGCCTGCGCCTGAAGCTGGACTGGGGCATCCTCACCAGCGGACCCGAGGGCAGCGAGGTGTTGCAACGGCTTTACTGGGCCAATGCCTCGACGAACATCATTGCGGACGAACCGACCGAAGCGCAGCTCCATCCCGGCCTGTGGGGCCTGGTGCGCTTTTCCGGC
The DNA here is from genome assembly GCA_050010835.1 of Planctomycetota bacterium. GTDB lineage: Bacteria > Planctomycetota > SZUA-567 > H5-PLA8 > H5-PLA8 > JAPLOD01. The sequence continues at coordinate 11,003 of JBEKKG010000018.1, read as the reverse complement.
GCGTCAGGCAAAGCCGGCCGGCAGGAAGACCTGCGTCCGGACAAGATGCTCAAACGCGACGTTGACTTGGATAAGCTGAAGCTGGAAGATGAGTAACGGGGGCAACCGTTCAGTCCGAGCCGCGACCGTGAGGGAGCGGACATTGCCGCTTGCTTACGCGCGCGGCTCGGACTGAACGGTTACTGACGCGGAACTTACTTGAGGAGGGTACTATGAAAAAGGGCATGCCTGGATTCCCGCCTGGATTCCCGTTCAATGTTGGCGATTCCTTCGGACAGCAGCAGGATCCGAAGAACCCGAAGATCCACGGCGCCGGGAACCTTCCCGGCGGGAAGTACGAAACGCTGGAGATTCGCGGCGCGGGCAAGGTGGCGGGCGACGTCGAAGCGCGCAGCATCCGCTTGTCAGGCGCGGCCACCATAAACGGGGATGTGAAAGCCGGCGTTCTCGAGACGAGCGGCGCCGGCACTGTGGCCGGCCGTATCGTGGCCGACGAGCTCACAACCTCGGGGTCGCTGACAGCCCGGCGCAGCATCAAGGCCGGAACATTCGATGCCCGGGGTGCGTTCAGCACCGGCGGAGACGTGGAAGCCAAGACTACTTTCCGCGCGCGCGGCGGGTTCGCAGTGGACGGCCGCATCAAAGCCAAGGAGATCGAGATTGAACTCAACGGCCGCTGCCGGGCCAAAGCCCTCGAAGCGCCAAAGATTTCAGTGAAGCGGAGCGGCTCCTTCAGCGGTTCTTCCGGCGGCGCGGCGATTTCGGTGTCCATCACTGGGGCCGGCGCAACCGGGGGAGTGAATGTGGTCTCGGGCGGAAGCTCAGGCTCGGAAGGCACTCTCGAAGTGGAGACCATCGAGGGCGATACGGTGAGTTTGGAAGCCACACACGCGGAATGCGTCACGGGCAAACGCGTGCAGATAGGCGCGGGCTGCGAGATTCAACGGGTTGAGTACACGGTGGAACTGAAGGTGGACGAGAAGGCCAAGGTGGAGAAGAGCGAGAAGGTGGGGAAGTGAGGCAGGTTTTGGAGCGCGGCGCCCTGGCGCCGCTTTCAAGGGCTGACGATGTGACTGCCAGATGATATTGCTATAACAAGCTGACGGAGCGCGTTCTCGAATCTCCGAAATGATCGCAGGTTGCGCTCTCGAATGGCATCCAGTGAAACGATCTGGGTCAGGGGCGCTTGATCCAGGGTCTCTTTGTACCCAGACTCCATTCGTTCGCCCAGCCATTCTTTCGCGCCCCGTTTCGCCAACCCCTGGTTAATATCGGAGTTTGCCACGCCTGGCCGAACACCGGCCCTGCCGTCAGGCAAGCGTTTTCCAGCAACGGAACCAATACCTGCTATCAGCCAGCTCTCGAACTCTTGGCAGGCAAACACTGAGGCGACCGAGAAGCGCGTGCCACCGCCTGCGTTCTTCGCCAGGGCGGAAAGACGCTGTGCCACTATTGCCGCGCAGAATTTTTGACCTGCTACCTTATCGGCATCGCCATCAACTAGCAGCAGGACGCCTCCCGTACCGGGTCTTTGTGCTGCCACTCTGAGGAATCGTTCCCACTCTGTTTCCTGCCGATCACGCGGAGTAGATAGCAGTTTTCTGATCTCGCCTGCGCGGATAACGTGGGGGTCAAGCCCGACACTCTGCCAGCTACCTGACTCTGTAAACAGCCTCTTGACGAGCACTGGGACGGCAGCGACGTCGCCGTGACCTTCAACGAGCAACACCACGTTTCTCCTGCTCATACGCCACCCTTGGAGGATGTTTCCAGAGCGGGGGCGGATTCGAGCCTGGCTGGATCAACGGTCAACAACTCGCCAGTCGCCAGCAGCTTCTCCTTTATCGCCTCCAATTGTTCAGGCGCGACCCGACCGATCCGGGTTTTGTAGTCTTGCATTTCAACAACCCGGATATCGTCGGCCGAGAAGCAATCGAGCAGTTGCGGGCTGTGCGTTGTCAGCAAGACTTGGCCACGGCCGGCGCTGGGTGAAGCGGAGAACTGTTCTGCCAGAGCAGCGAGCGCGCCAGGGTGGATGCCCTTCTCGGGCTCCTCGAACAACAGCGTCTGCTTGCGCGGAGACTGGTACAACGCAATAAGCTGCACCAGAAAACGCCGAATGCCCTCCGATTCCTGGTCGAGGTCCAACGTCAACAGAACGCCTCCAACATCATGACTGACGACGATCTTGTTCTTCTGAGGCCGGCTTATCTCGATGCTCTTGATGGTCGGGTCAATTATCCTCATTGCGGCAATGATCTCCTTCCAGTTCTTATATGCTCCCAGGTCGTTTTCAATGGCAATGAAGGCCTGCAGGAAGTTACTCCCATCGTCGGCCAAGCCCGCTTGTGGATCTTGCCTCGGGTTCTGAAGTACATTGTTCATGAAATCATAGCAGCCCAAGCTCGTAGCAAGCGACACGTGTGCAACTGCGACTTCCTGTATGCCGGATATAGACCCAAGCACGGCAGAATGAGGGTTCGGTTCAGCACGGACCTTCGGCTTCACCACGAAGTTGCGATCTCGCGAATGAAAAAAGGTTTCGCTTCCTAGACTGAGCTTTTCCTCAGCAATCATGCCGCTTGAGAAGACCAGCAGGTACGTGTAGTCTCCATCCACGCCTTCAACGCTGAAACCTATCTCAATCTCCATCCTTGCGGTGTTCTGTGCGGCAGCGGTTGCCGGCATAATCCGTGGCCAACCACCGTATTGGTTGACGGCCTGTGGCGCGCCTTCCGCTACTACACGCCGCAAGAATCGCAGCGCTTGGACGAAGTTAGTCTTGCCTGAACCGCTGCGCCCGACGAAGACGGTTAGTGGATTGAGATCCACGCTCACGTTGCCGAGGCTCATAAAGTTCACAACTCTGATGCGCTTAATCATCGGCTCTCCTCCGGACACCTTGCATTCCACAAATGTACCACATAGAGACAAGATAATCCTGGCAAAATCAGCGCCCGCCGTCCTCTACGCTGTCGCACTCAATCCCCGCCGTAATGGTTTGGCAGCCCCTTGAGTTCTGGGGAGTTCTGGGGGAGTTCTGGGGTGGGTGGCCGGCAACCACTGGTTCTACTGCTGACGTCCCCTTGCCGTGTCGCCCTTCGCGCGGGTGGCACGGCACGCTGTGCCGTGCCAGAGCGCAGAAAAGCCCTCGGTTAATTCCACATACACCGAACAGGTGGGCCGGTGGCAGGAAACCAGCGCTCCTATTGCTGACCTCCCTGAGTTGCCTCGCCTTTCCACCGGCGGCCAATGCATGGGGACGTCTGTTTTTGGGGTGGGTTCCTGGCAATTGCCCACGAGTGTTGCGGCTATTGCATCATAGCCAGGTCTGTTCCCCGCTCTGGCACAGCACTACGTGCTGTGGCACCCAAACAAAGGGCGACACGGCTGGGTGACGTCTGAGGTAGTTTGTATGCTTGCGGCCACCCGCCCAGCATCCTGGCTGGGATAAAAAGGTGACTATCCCTAGTTTCCCGCGGGCTGACCGTCCCTTCGACCGTCACTGCCGCACGTAACTGTCCACTTTGCGCGGGAGGCCGGCATCCAGGTTGAAAATGTCATCATCGCGGAGTTGCTTGCCGGCTGGAGCATTCCATCCCAGGAAATTGACGATGGTATCGTGCCACTCAATTGTGCCTTGGCCGATTATGAGGTTCTGGCCGGCATTCGGCGTGTGGTTGTCGGAATTCTTCTCTTTGCCCTTCTTGTCGCCGGCAATCGCTGCCAGGGACTGTTCGTCGTCTTCGGGGTTATGCCCGGGGTCGTAGCCGTAGGATGAGACCATGGCCGCTCCGGCGTCCTGGAGATGGCCGTTCTGCGCGGGCACGATCCCCGCCAGGTTGAGTGACTCGCGGGAATCCGGGCAGCGAAATACGCGAACGTCTTGGATCCAGTTTGGGTAGAGGACGTTGAGCGAGGGCAAAGTACTGCCAGTGACCGCGAACGGGTCGGCGCCCGTCGCCGTCGTGGGGTAACAATGGAACGTGGTCGAGTAGATGTACATGCCTTTGGCGATCTGGCTCAGATTCGATGCACACCCCGTGCGCCGGCCACACCTTTCGTGGCTCTGGAGGGTAGGCAGAAGCAACGCCGCCAGAACTGCGATCATGGCGATGACCGCGAGCATCTCGACCAGCGTGAAAGCGCGGGAACGGTTGTATTCCATGATTGAGCACCTCCCGAGGCTTATACGAGGAATATCATCGGGGGGTTTGACCTAATCAGGCGGCTCCCTGCCTGCTCGCGCCCTTTTTCCATTGTGGGATATGTCGTGCGGCCTCCGGAGGTCTTGGTGGCCGTCAATCCTCAATCTCATCGCCCGGCAATGGGGGGCGGCGTGGAACTCTGTCCAAGACGCGCCTGAAGGCTCCCCTCTTCGCCATCTCCTTGGCTTGGGCCACCCTATTGACTGCAGGCTGTGAGGTGGACTTCTCCATGGACTTCAGGCGTTCGAAGAGCTGCCGCAGGTCATGATGGCATTCCTCGGCCAACTTGTCTTTGATCGCCCATAGTTCGCGTAAAACGGGATCAGGCATGGTCGTGCTCCCCCATCAGTTCCTCTGGTGTGCAGATCTCCGGGCAAACATAGCCGTTGGCTTCGCAGACGGACCTGATAAGAGGCTTGGTCTCAGCGTTGTCCAGGTGGCGGAAGTTCCATGTCAACAGGTAATTCATAGCATGCACCGCCGCCAGCGCGATGTGCGCCGCATCGTCTTGGGCGCAGACCGGCACTGCGCCCTCCGCGATTAGTTTATCGGCCAATTCCCGGGCTTCCTCGACTATCTCAAGGCGCGGCAACCCTTCCACAGCCGCCAAGCGCTCGGCTGCAGCTATCTCGTCTCCAAGGCCAGCCTCCTCGAGAACCAGCGGTGAAACAAAAAGCTCAAATCGCTCCCTGGCCGTTTTCCACCATTCGACTGTAAGCTCTTGCCGCGCCCTCACGATGACTCTTCGTGATGTGCGGGCCGTCAGATAGCTGATGATCGAAGTTTCGACATAGACAGTCTCCATGCCCATAGTCTACACCGCTACGGCTTTCCTGTCATCAGAGTTACCGGAGTTACCGGGACAGTGACGAATATATCTTGTATCACATCCTTAATTACATCACTGTCCATGAAACTCATGTAATACATTTGGCTTACTCATAATTGCAGTAAATCTATTATTTTGTTCCAGCATATTATAGTAAAGGATATTTCCCTGTGGCCTTGGAGTGTCCCTTTGAAAAAATCTGGAGAAAAAATAAAAAACTTTATCTCCTTGCTGGCCTTTGAGTTAAGCCGTCCATAGCCCCCATAGAGCCTTCTCCAAACCCGAATCTTCGCGCCGCCATACGTATTATATAGGTAGGACAAGGCAACATGGGTCAAGTACCACAGTTCAGGAACATCGTCCGCATCGGGTGCCGCGAGCCGGCGCAGTTTCCGGTCCGTGCCTTGACAACCCAGAGGAAGCGGAGCGTACTGCGGGCGTCCCGCCCACATTCGTCCTCGCGCTCTGCCAACCTGCCACTGGAGGACGGGACGCCCGCGGTACATCTACCACCTGTGTGGGGCGACTTGGCAAGTCGCCCTACAGTGCAGTGGCGCGACCCTCCTGGTCGCCAAGCGATCCAGAGGATCGCCCTAACATTTGCGGGGGCGTCACTGGCTGCTTGTCAACCATCACTATTACAACGTTGGTCAGAAAGCGCCAGTTCTCGCCAGAACGGTTTATGTTCCGGCCAGATTGGTTCGTGTTCCAGCCAGACTGGTTCGTGTTCCGGCCAGTCTGGCGCCAGTTCGCGTCAGTTCCGAACAGTTTGCCCAGACTTTCAAGGACTTGCATGAAGGCTAGAGAAAAAAAAGCTCGCGGCGCAAAGGGTCAAGGCTGGTCTACTCACCGCAGTGGGCGCGGAGGAAGGCAGAGTTAAGACCGATGAAGAACAGCAATATATCTTTTCATACGAACACCTCTGCGTTCCTCTGCGCCCTCCGCGTTGAGAAATCCGGGTTAGAGGGACAAGTCCCGCATACTGCGGCAGTTGACGCCACTCCCTTGGTAAAGCTCCTCAGACTTCACGCAAAGGGCCTGCAAACTCTGTGCAGAGACCGATCAATCATGCGACAAAACGTTGCAAAAGATGACTGCCTTTCGCACTGCCACGTCTCTAATAACATTATATCCATAGAGTACTTGCATAAATCTGACAGGCTCGATACCAATCCCCTGTGGGGTAAGTTGGCAACTTGCCCCACGAATGGCCAAGGTCTATTCATACACGAACATCGCCGTCGCCGTGCAGTCCTTGTTCGTTTTCACCCGCACCCAATGAGCGCTGTAGCCTTCCGGGAAGACGTGCGTGGTTGTCTGTCCAGCCGGCACGGGGATGGCTTGATACTCATGCCACCCGTGATGCGTGACATCCACCTCCAATGTGAACTGCACTTCGTTGGGGCTGTCATGGCTCAACTGGACGCTCTTCTTATCGAAGCCGGTCATCAGGTACAGGTCGGAGGGCGCATGGGCTTGGACGGGCGTCTTCAGCCACGGCCCGCCTTTGCCGACGGGCTTGCCCAGCTTCCACAGGTCGTCAATCTGGCCGAACCACAGGCCGATGCCGGCGGGGACGCCGGCGCTCCCAGTGCCGGTGGGGACGCCGGCGCTCCCAGTGCCGGTGGGGACGCCGGCGCTCCCAGGGATGCCGGCGCTCCCAGTGCCGGCGCTGCTTCCGAAGTAATGCCCGTCCGGCTTGGCATCCAATTTTGTGCCGCTCAGGACCAACATCCCGTGCCAGGTGCAGAAGTCGCTGATCTGCTTGCCGTGGCTGCACACGGGCTTGATCAGAGGCAGGCCGTCTTCGCGCGGCAGCTCGTAGAATGTGCCGTGTACGTTCATCAGGTTGCGTTCTGTTTCCAGTTCACGGATGCAGCGCGGCCAGCCCCAGGCGAACGGGCGATCGAACTGCGCAGCCCCTTTGGGCAGGCGATAGCGCCGGTCCTTGAACTTCATGATGGCCGACGCCTCATCCACTTCGAATTGCGCAGCCACCTGGCAGATCTTCCGGACTTCGTCTGCCCGGCTTGCGTCCGGGCGCGCGAACTTGAGGCTTTCATCCAGTTCAAAGTAACCGGCGTCGTTAACGGCGCCCCCATCGCTCTTGGCTGCCACGAACTGCAAATGCAAGTCCTTCGCAGGGCGGAGAAGCCCCGTGCAGACAGCCGTGTCTGGCGCATTGGCGAGGCCGGTGAAGAGCGCTTCGTTGGCTTTGGGATCGTGGCCTGGCTTGGTAGCGCCGGCGTCCCCGCCGGCAGTCGAGTAATGGAGATAGGCGGTGGCGTGGCAATCCCGGCTCGCCTTCACTCGCAGCCACTGGGCCTCCAGGCCCGGCGGAAAAACATGGAACGCGTAGCCTCTCGCCGGGACAGTGATGCTCTTGTACTCCGTCCACTGGCCGTTGCCGCGGGCGTCAATCTCAACCGTGAAAGTGACGTCGGTGGCCGGCTCGGATGCCGGCGGGGACGCCGGCGCTCCCACCGCCAGGTGCAAGCACCGCTGCTCGAAGCCGTTCATCAGGAACGGCTGCGAAGCCACGCCGGCATGTACTTCGTCGCCAAGCCAGGGGCCACCCCAGCCGGCGCGGGGGCCGAAGGCTTTCAACGCAGCGTAGTCGCCGAACCACAGGTTCGATTGCGACCGGCCGGCCATCGGGTTCTGCATGATGGTGGTCTCATCGGAGGCGAGCACCAGGCGGCCGTTCCAAGAGCAGAAGTCGGGGATGATGCGCAGGTGAGAACAGACCGGCTTGATCCCGGCACTGTTCGCGGCGCTGAATGTGCCGGGGAAGTCGTACATCATGCCGTGCATGACCAGCAGAAGCTGGTTGGGCGCGATCTCGCGGATGCGCGGCCATTCGGTATACCAGCCGTGTTTGGGGTCGAAGGTGTGGCTGGCCTTGGGCAGCCGGAAGGTGTGCCATTGGCCGGCGTCGCGCAGCATCAGGAGCACCGAGCGGCAGTCCCAGCCCACGGCCCACAGGGGACTGTTTTCAGCGGGCGCGCCGTAAATTCCGCCCGGCCCCGTGACCTCGGTGAACTGGCGGCGGGCGATTACACGCCAGTCCTTGCCGTCCCATTCGGCCAATACGCCGGCGTTTTCCGGATCCTTGGGATCTCCGTCGGCCAGGAATTGGCGCTTTGCACTCCCGACCGGCGCCTCGCCATTGTTGGCGATTACCAGCCGGCCCTGGCTCGTGTAAGCGCCTTTGCCGTGCCAGCCGGGAACAGGCTTCTCGAAGAGCAGCTTCACGTCCAGGGTGTGGACGTTGACTTCGTAGATCGCGCCTTCCATGTCGAAGAAGTAAACAAGGTTGGCCGGGTCTGCCAGGTGCCGCGCCACGGCAGTCATGCGGCCCGTAAGCTTGTTGAGGTTCGCGGCGCGCACGTTGCGCTGGGCGTCAATGAAGTACGGCCCGAGGATGAGCTGGTTGGATTCGCGGTGAACCAGGCGGTTGGCATGAGTGCCACCGACGCTTTCCGGGCGGACAGCCAGGCTGAGCTGGCCGTCAATCTCGTAGAGCTTGTCGGGACTGCCTTTCGTGGCGTGGGGCGGGTAAGTGAGCAGCCACAGCCGGTCAGCCCACGGCGCCAGCGCGCCTATGCCGGCTTCCCCGGCGCCGTCGTTGAAAACCGCCAAGTGAGGATAAACGCCGCTGACCAGGAGCGGCCCCTCGCGTGCCGCTCCCGCTGCCCGTCCTCCGTCTTCCCCAAAACTCTGAGTCGTGGTCCAACTCGACCAAACGCAAAGCAGCGCAAGCAGCGGTTGTTTCACGGTCGTGTCCCTTCAGGGTTTGAAGATCGGGGCGCGCAACAACTCCTGCGCACCGGCATAGATTTCCATGTTGGGCGGCACCGCGGACACATCCTCCCGCGCTTGCCGGATGAGTTCCTGGGCGGCGGCTGCGTGGCCTTGTTCCCGGCGCAGCTTGGCCAAGGCCGCGGCGGCGCGCGCGCGCAGCAAGCGGGTGGGCGGCTCATCGCATTCGGCCAAGGCCTGCTCGGCAAGAGCATAAGCCTCGTCCGGCGAACCCTCCGTGGCCAGCCGCAGCGAAGAGAGATAACCCAGCGCGAGAGCGCGCACATTGCGGGTGTAGCCTGCCTCTCGGGACGGGGCGGCCGCAAGCTGCCAGTAGTATTCGGCAGCCTCAAGCTTCTTTTGCCGGCTTCCGCCGTCGGGTTCCTCGCCCGCCTGCCTGTTGAACTCTTCACCCACGTTCAACGCCATGGTCTGATAGCAGACAAAGCGCGGGTAATCGGGGCAATGATCAATACCCGCCTGCCACTCTGTCAGCCACAAGCGCTTCCACCTCTTGAGCAGGAATTTGTCCGCACGAGGGTTGTCGCGGTTATCTTCGTAGAGTTGGGCATAAGCAGTGCCAAGTCCGTAGTGCGCGAAAACGGACTGGGGTTGTTTCTCCACTGCGTCCTTGAACACCGTGTACATGTTCTGCCAGGCTGCACTCCGCAGCAGGGCCAGCGTAACCAGGAGCGCAACATAGCCTCCGCCAGCCAGGCGCAGCACACGGGCCACGCGCGCCGCCTGCCAGGCCGCTGCCACGGTGCGGCTGCGCAGGCCCGCCACGGCCTCGCTAACGACGAGGAAGAAACCCGGCGTACTCAGGTACAGGTAGCGGTCCTGCATCAAGTGTGGATGGGCGATGAGGTTGAGGCTAGGGCCAAGCGCAGCAAGAAACCAGAGCCAGCCGAAAACTGCACGCCGCCGGTTGGCGCTGATAACCACGCTTGAAGCCACCAGCGACGCCAACAAGAGAACGTAGCAGGGCACGCGGATGTCCCAGAGCGACCGCACTGGCGCCACAAAGTACGCTGCGCTGAGCGAGAACGGCACCAGGAGGTTGCTGAGGTAGCGGACCAGAACATCCAGGTCGGTGAGCATGGCGGTGAAAAGCGAGCCGCCCGGAGGCGGGATCAACTCCGCGGCGTGGCCGGCGAGATTGAGCACCAGCCCGGCAATGGAAACCACAGCCAGGGGCAAGAGGCGCACCGTGATACGCGTCCATTCCCAGCCGGGGCGCCAGCACAGGGGGCCGTCCCCAGCCAAGCCGGCTGCGCCGCCGAACAACTCCAGCAGCAGGAGTACCGGCAGCAGACCCAAGGCGCTGGGTTTGCTAAGCAGCGCCAGGGTGTACAATCCCAGCGCCAGAGGCAGCCGCCACCTCCTGCCCGCTCCAGCCAGCCATGCCCACAGGGCACCGAAACCGAAAAAACCGGCCAATGCGTTCTTGCGTTCGGAGATCCAACACACAGTCTCGCAGGCCAAGGGGTGAACCGCGAAGACCAGAGCGATGAAGAACGCCGGGCCGGAACCCAGCCGCAGCCGCAACAACATGCGCCACAGGAACAGCGCCGCGCCAATGTGATAGAGGAGGGTCATGAAACGCACGCCCGGCGCCCAATTCCCCAACCGTGTGTGCGGCATCCAGCCGGCGAACAGGGCATGGTCAAGCTGGTAACTCAGTAGCGTCACGGGGAAGTAGGTGGAGAACGGCACGGGCTTGAACAGGGCAATGGGGTTCTCGTTCAACTGCCGGTCAGTGACGTGGGCGGAGTCATCATAATGGCTAAAGCCGGCGTTCCAGCAGCGCGCAATCAAGGCGACACTCAAGGCCGCGAGCAAAATGCCTTGTAGCAGCGTCCTTGTTCTGGGAGTTGCCATGACACAACTCATACGCAACCGGGAGCGAGTGTGCAAGAGGACAGTTGAAAAAGAAAGGCGGCCTGTGGCCGCCTTTCCGTCAAACGAGGATGGGAGAGAGCCAGTTAGTCAGCCGGAGACCAGGGACCACCCACCGCATTGGTGGCGGTGTCAGGATTGAACCAGGTCTCGTGAATGGTGGTGCCAGTGCCGCGGTCCTTCTGGAAAATGGTGCCGTTGCCGTTGATCATGAAGGAATCGCGGCCCGTGCTGTCATAGGCCGCGGGCGAAGCACACATCCCATA